>CAIJOU010000929.1 GCA_903822375.1 Candidatus Hydrogenedentota bacterium | reverse complement strand
TCCCGAAACCCTTGTGATTCTGGGCTTCGTGCTGGCCATCATGCTTATCGGCAAGATCGTCTGATCGACCTTTCATGAGCACGGAACGCCTTCTTGACTCCATGACGCGCGAAACCGCGCGGCGCCGCGAGGAAATCCTCGCCCAGGCCCGCGCGGAGGCGGAGCGTCTTCTGCGCGAGGCCCGGCAACGGGCCGACGCGGGGCATGCCGCCGCCGTGGCCGCCGTGGCCGCTGAACTGGACGTGCTGGCCCAGCAGGGCCGGGAACGGGCCGAGGCCGAGGCCGCGCGTGGCGTCTTTGTCATGAAGGACGGCGTCATTCGCAAAGCCATGGAAGCCGCGCGGAAACGCTTGGACGAACTCACTGCGCAACCCGCTTTCAGGCCGGTGCTGGAACATCTGCTCGCCGAGGCGCTGACTGTCGCGCCGGTGGAAGAGCCCGAGCCCGAGCCGGTACCGGAGGTCGTCTTCGAGTCGGTGGGCACGGAGCCTGCCGTTCCCGAGGTTGCCCAGGAGACATTTCCTGACTTTACGCCCGATGAGCCGCCCATTCAGGAAGAGGCTGAGGCCGTTGTGCCCCGTGAACCCAATGAGCGCATTGTGCATGTTCCGGCACGGCATGGCGCCGCGTTGGGTGCCCAAATCGCGGCGGCGGGCGCACAGTTGGCGCTCGCGCCGGGTCCCGTGGACGGCGTAATCGTGGAGGACAGCTGGGGAACATTCCGTGTGACCAACACGCTGTCCCTGCGGCTTGCCCGACTGGAGGGCGCAATCCGGACGGAGGCGAACGCGGTACTGTTCGGCCGGGAGGCGCGCCAGTCATGAGCATACGGACGACTTACGGCATTTATCTGAATGCGCGCATTCATGCGCGCCGCAGTGAACTGCTCACGAAGCCGCGCTACGAGGAAATGCTCCAGTGCGGCGACGTGGCCGGGATAGTGCGTTGCCTGCTGGGCAACCCCTTCTACGAGAAAGACATGGCCGAGGCCCTGCTGCACGGCGAGGGCGCCAATGCGGTGGAAGAGGCCGCCGGCCGCAATCTGGACCGCGAATTTGAGTTGCTGACCCGGATAGTGCGGCGCGAGCCGCTGCGGGCCGAGGCAATGATGTATTTCCTGCACCGCTGGGACCTTGCCGCAATCAAGTCGCTACTGCGGCGCGGCATTCGCGGCGAAAGCGCGGGCCGCTTCGGTTTGGTGACCGGGCCGTCGCTGCCGTGGCCGGTGATGGAGCGCTACGCGGCCCAGGCGAACACGCTTGAGGCCACGGTGCAAATGCTCGCGGGCCAATTCCCGTCGCTGTGCGGACGCCTGCCCCGCCTGCTCGCCTCGCGCAACGAGGAACAGCACGGCGCCGAAGCGGTCGCCGTTCTGGAGACGGCGCTGGACCGGCGCTACTTTGAGCGCTGCGCGGACTTTATGTGGACCGGACCACGCCTGGCTCCGGTGCGCGCATACCTGCGCCTTGAAGTGGACCGGATAAATCTGCGGTCCATGCTTGCTGATTTGCTTTACGGTGCCAACTCCGCCGAGGGCCGCGGGCCTTGGCTGCGGGGCGGACTGGTTGACGCGGCGGCGCTGGACGCATTCGCGGCCAGCGGCAGCCTGGAGCAGGCCACAATCCTGCTGGAAAACACGTCCTACCGGGCGTTGCACCAGGTGTTCACCCGGGTGCAGCAGACGGGCCAGCTTGGCGCGCTGGACCGGCGCTTTGAAATGTTCTTTGTTGAGCGTCTGGGCAAGATGGTCCATCAGGACCCCTACGGCCTCTCGCTTTTCATGAATTATGTGTGGCTTAAGTGGCTGGAATGCGCGAATCTGCGCGTGCTGGCGCGGGGTGTGGAGGCGGGCCTTCCATCCGGGCGCGTGCGGGAAGAACTGATATGTCTAACGTAGTGGCGCTGGCGCGCGGCGCGTTGGCGATGCAGATGGCCCTGGCGGGGCTGCGTGTTGAGCAGCCCGAACCGGGCGACACGGCGGAAAACGTGCTGGATGAAATCCTGCGCGAGCCCGGGCAGGTGACTCTGGTCATCGTGCAGGACGACTACCGCCGAAAGTTTTCAGAATGGTTCCGCGACCGGCTGTCGCGGCACAAGACACGTCCGCTGGTCGTGTATTGTCCGGAGTCTCCGGGCGGCGACGAGGATGTGGACGCATATATCACGTCCGTGCTGAAGCCCGCATTGGGCTTCGAATTACGGTTGGAGTGAGCGCGATGGTGCAGACAAGAGAGCCAATCACGGGTAAGCTTTGCCTAGTGTCCGGTCCGATGATCGGCGCTTCCGGCATGCTCGGCGTGTCCATGGGCGAGATGTTGCGCGTGGGCACACTGGGCCTGATCGGAGAGGTGATCCGAATCAACGGCGACACGGTGTATGCGCAGGTGTTCGAGGACACCGGCGGCATGATGCTGGGTGAGCCCGTCACGAGCCTGGGTTATCCCCTGTCCGTTGAACTGGGACCGGGCCTGCTCGGCGGCGTGTTCGACGGCATCCAGCGTCCGCTGGAAGTGTTGCGTGCCATGTCGGGCGATTTCATCGCCCGCGGCCTGACGGCCCCGGCGCTCGATCGCGAGAAAAAGTGGGGGTTCACGCCCACCGTCACGGTCGGCCAAAAGGTGGTCGGCGGCGACGTGCTCGGCACGGTTCAGGAAACACGGGCGTTCATGCACCGTGTTCTTGTTCCGCCCAATGTGTCCGGCGTGATCAAGTCCGTCGTTTCCGCGGGAGAATACACGGTTGAGCAGCCGGTTGTCGTGCTAGAAGACGGCAGCGAACTGGCCATGATGCAGCGCTGGCCCGTCAAGCGGCCGCGCCCCGTCGTGCGCAAACTGCCGGCGACCGAACCCTTTGTCACCGGCCAGCGCGTGCTGGACTGCATCTTCCCCGTCGCCTTGGGCGGCTCGGCCGTGGTGCCGGGCGGTTTCGGCACGGGCAAGACCGTGGTGGAGCAGACCCTTTCCAAGTATTGCAATGCCGACATTATCGTGTACGTGGGCTGCGGCGAGCGCGGCAACGAGATGGCCGACGTGCTGGATGAATTCCCGGCACTCACCGACCCGAAGACCGGCGACTCGCTGATGAACCGCACGATTCTCGTGGTCAACACGTCGAACATGCCTGTGGCCGCCCGTGAAGCGTCGGTGTACTCGGGCATCACGCTGGCCGAATACTACCGCGACCAAGGCTTCAGCGTGGCCATCATGGCCGACAGTTCCTCGCGCTGGGCTGAAGCGCTCCGCGAAATTTCGTCGCGTCTCGAAGAAATGCCCGGCGAAGAAGGCTACCCGACCTATCTGTCGGCGCGCATTGCCGAATTCTACGAACGCACCGGCCGGGCCGAGGTGCTGGGTACCGTGGCGGAGGGCGAGGAGCCTCGCCAGGGTTCCATGACGCTGGTGGCCGCCGTGTCGCCCGCGGGCGGCGACTTCTCCGAGCCCGTCACACAGACCTCGCTCCGCGTGGCCGGCGGATTCTGGGGCTTGGACGCCGCGCTTGCGTACCGCCGCCACTATCCGGCCATCAACTGGAAAGTCAGCTACACGCTGTACCTGGAAACACTCAAGCCGTGGTTCCGCGACAACGCACCCAAGGGTTGGCTGGAAAACCGGCAGCGCGCCATGGACCTGCTCCAGCGGGATGCCGAAATGCAGGAAATCGTGCAGTTGGTGGGCCCCGACGCCCTTCAGGACGGCGAGCGGCTCATCCTCGAAACTGGCAAGATGGTCCGCGAGGTGTTCCTGCAGCAGAATGCGTTCTCCGACAACGACGCGTTCAGCAGCCTGGAAAAGACCGGCGGATTGCTCGAAACGCTGCTTGAGTTCTATGACCTCAGCAAGAACGCGATTGAGAACGGGGTGACCCTGAACCGCCTGATGGGACTCCCGGTGCGCGAGGACATCGCGCGGTTGCGCAACGAATCCAACGCGAATTTCGCCGACAAGCGGGCCACTGTGTGCGCCAGAATGCGCGCCGACGTCGCCGCCGCGGCCACGAAGAAGGGATAAGAGACCATGACCGGCAACAACCAGACCCCTGCGGAAGCCCCCCTTCGGGCGGAATACTGGGACCTGACCTACATCTCCGGGCCGCTTGTGTTCCTGAAGAACGGCGGACGCTTCCCTTCCGGCGCCATTCTCGAGTTGACCATGGCCAACGGCGAAGTCCGCCAGGGCCAGGTGCTTGAGGCGAGCACGAGCCATGCCGTCGTTCAGGTGCTTCAGGGCACCCAGGGCGTTGACGTAAAGGGTGCCTCCGTGTCGCTCAAGCAGGATGTGGCGACCATCGGCGTGTCCACCGCGCTGCTCGGCCGCCGCTTCAACGGAACGGGCGTGCCGATTGACGGGTTGCCGCCGGCGGTTGTCGACAAGGAAATGAACATCAACGGCGCACCGATGAACCCCGTGGCCCGCGATAAACCAAACGACTTCATCGAGACTGGCGTCACGGCCATTGACGAGTTCAACACGCTCGTGCGCGGCCAGAAACTGCCGATCTTCTTCGGGTCCGGCCTGCCGGCCAACGAGGTGGCCAACCTGATCGTGCAGCAGGCGCGCACACGCGACGCCTCCGAGCAGTTTGTGGTGGTCTTCGGCGCGATGGGCATCACCGAGCGCGAGGCCAACTATTTCATGACCGCCTTCGACGAGGGCGGCCAGGGCGGACGCGTGGTCGCGTTCATCAACAAGGCCAACGACCCCGCCATCGAGCGCGTCTTCACGCCGCGTTGCGCGCTGACCGTGGCCGAGTACCTGGCCTACGAGATGGACTACCAGGTGCTGGTAATCCTCACCGACATGACCAGTTACTGCGAGGCACTGCGCCAGGTGTCCAGCGCCCGTGAGGAAATCCCCGGACGCCGCGGCTATCCCGGCTACATGTACACCGACCTTTCGACCATTTACGAGCGCGCCGGCCGCATCCGGGGCCGCAAGGGCTCGGTCACCCAGATGCCCATGCTCACCATGCCCGACGACGACATCACGCACCCAATCCCGGACCTTACGGGATACATCACCGAGGGCCAGATTGTGCTGAGCCGCTCGCTGCACCGTCAGGGCGTGTTCCCGCCGGTGGACATCATCCCGTGCCTGTCGCGCCTGATGAACAACGGCATCGGCGAGGGCCGCACGCGCGGCGACCACCGGCAGGTGGCCAACCAGCTCTATTCGGCCTATGCGCAGGGACTCGACATCCGCAAGCTGATGACCATCATCGGCGAGGATGCCCTGAGCGACATGGACAAGAAGTTCCTCAAGTTTGCGATCCAGTTTGAGCGCGAGTTGATCGGGCAGGGCTGGACGCGGCGGACCATCGACGAGTCGCTGGATGCGAGCTGGAAACTGCTTTCGCTCCTGCCGCGCGCCGAGCTGACCCGCATCGACACCAAGTATGTCGACCTGTACTACAAGGCCGGGGAAGAGACCGCGGCCGCACCCGTTTCCTGAACCGCATGAACCATTTCCGAAAGTCCGGCAATGTGCGCTGAAAACATAACACCGACGCGGATGAACCTGCTGAGCAGGCGGAGCCAGGTCAAGCTGGCCTCGGACGGGCTCACCATCCTCCGCGGCAAGCGCGAGGCGCTGCTCAAGGACCTCATCCGGCGCGCCAAGCTCCTGCGCGACAAGCAGCGCGAGCTGCAGACCCGCGGGCGCGAGGCCAACGCCGCCCTGGCCATGGCCAGGGCCGTGCGCGGCACCGCCGAGGTGGAGTCGGTCACGGCCGCGGGAGAGCGTTCCCTCGCCCTGTCGGTCCAGGTTGAAAAGCTGTGGGGGCTGCGTTTGGGCACCGTAGAGCACGGCAGCGTGATACGCGCGCCGCAGGACCGGGGCATCAGCCGGGTCGATTACAGCACACACGTGTTCGATGCCGCCGCGGCCGCCGAGGCGATGGTCGAGCAGATGCTCGAATGTTCGCCGCTGGAACTGCAGGTGACGACCCTCGGCGAGGAAATTCGCAAACTGGGACGCCGCATCAACGCGATCGAAGAGTACCTCATCCCGCGCCTCCGCGAGGAAATCGCCTTTATAAAGAGCGTGCTTGAGGAGCGCGAGCGGGAGGAGCGGTTCCGGCTCAAGCGCGTCAAGAAGAAGAAGTCCCGCTCCAAGGAGGAGGTGGCCGATGTCGCTGAGTGACATAATTCACGAGAGCGTCGTGAAGATGAAAGTGCGGTCCCAGTCCAAGGTGCACGCCATAGAGGAACTGGTCGACCTGATTATCGAGGCGGGCGATCTGCCCATGTCCCTGCGCGCCCATGCCATAGAAACCATCGCGGAGCGCGAGAAGATTATCGGCACCGGCATGGAGAACGGTGTGGCGTTGCCCCACGGGTCCACCGACCGCATTGATTCCATCATCGGCGCACTGGGCATTGCGCCGGCAGGCGTGAATTTCGACTCCACGGACGGTGAGCCCGCGTCAATCATCGTGCTTCTGCTGATCCCGCGCAAGAGTTTCCAAGAGCATATCCGCGCGATGGCTGCCATTGCCCGGGTCATGAACGAAGAAAACAACCGCAAAGCGTTGCTTGCCGCCAAGAACCCGGCCGAAGTCATTCGTCTGATTGAGCAGATCGAAGGGCATATCGGCTGACGTTTGGCGGTGCCGATGGGCATGTCGAACAGTAGCCCATGCTGTGGTGGAGGCGAACAGTTTTTGTGCATTGGGCAGTGATCTCTATTGACGTTTCTCCAAAGTCTTGAGCGTCTCGTCTCTTCATGCGTCTTTCCAAGCCCGTCTGCATCGTCCCGCTCCCCCCTTTCTATCCATTCCGATACCTTATGGCCCGAACCCAATGACAAGAACTCCTAAGGACCGGGCGTTCCTGACAGAATCTTCTCCTTCGCAACCTTTCCCGCGACGGACAGGCGTTTCCCTTTGACACGCATCTGGCCAGCCGATACCGACCTTACGGCGAACCGGCCTTGTATCTTCGAGAAACAAAGTCATCGGTCTGCAAAGCTTGACCGTTAATGTTATAATGGCGAGGGTAGCCGTTGAGAGGTCTGCAAGAGTTTTTGCACTCCCTTTTGGGAACCCCTTATGCCAATGTCGCTGATGGATTAGTTTCATGTGCACAGACAGAAAAAAGATAGAAACAGCTTCAATTAGCCTATTGCGGATGAAAAAAGACAGAAACAACCCATCTGCCTGCGATTATTCTTTCTTTGATGATACAAAGGCCACCGAGTCTTGTTTCAGTGCCGTACAGCCTGACAGCGGGCACTTGCCATGGAGTTCAGTGGGAAGCGCAGTGGCTGTTACGTGGATGTTTGCGGTCATCACCATCTATATGCTTCGTTTTGTGGTTTCCCTGTGGGAAGCCGGCACTAGAGGAATCTACGGTCTGTGAGGTGAGTTAAGTGCCTACCCCCAAACGAGTGGTCTTGCCGCTGGATGAAGAACCCTTCTTCAAAGCCATGAGCCGACCGGTGCTGGCCAAGGTTGAGGCCTTTGTCTACCACCGCAGGTATGACACCCGGCAGGTGGTCTACTTTCCCGACGACTCTTGTGACTACGTCTATTGGGTGCGCGACGGCCGGATACGGGTCACCCGGGTCTCGGGGGACGGCCGCGAACTGACGTTCCGCCACCTGGGGCAGGGTGACATGCTGGGGGAGGAATGCATGGCCGACCGACCCAAACGCAACGACTACGCTGAAGCGCTGGAACCGTCCACCCTTTGCCTCATGCGGGCGGATGATTTTCGACGGGTGGCACGGGAGGAGGTGGAACTGGCGCATGCCGTGGCGGTGCGGCTCAGTCGCCGTGTAATGGAACTGGAACAAATCCTTGCCGAGACGGTGTTTTGTACGGTCAAGAGCCGTGTGTCATTTGCGCTGTTGCGACTCTCCAAGTGCGAGGGGCACCGGCGAACCACCAGTTTAAACATAACCCACCAGGAAGTGGCGAACCTTGTCGGGGCAACCCGGGAGACGGTGACGGGCGTGTTGCACAACCTTCGCGAGAACGGTGTCATAGAACTGGCGAACCGCCGGATGAAAGTACTTGACTTGGCGGCGCTTCAGCAGACGGCGGGGGGCGGCTGACGGAAGAAAGTTGATGACGTTTTGCGGGACAGGTGCTACACTCAATTCTGATCTGTTCTCATACATTTGATTGAAGTGCGCGGTGGGCGGTACACAGTTGGGCGCATTGTCCCTGTCACACACCGTAGGGAGAACAATGTAATGGAGAACGTGCTGACCATTTTGCTGGCAGGCGGGGCCGGGGAGCGCCTGTATCCCCTGACCAAGAACCGGGCCAAGCCCGCCGTACCCTTCGGGGGTATTTACCGGATTGTCGATTTCACCCTGTCCAACTGCATCAACTCCGGCCTGCGCCGCATTCTGGTGCTCACCCAATACAAGTCCAACTCGCTATCGCGCCATGTGCAGACGGCCTGGAACATCATGCACACCGAGCTGGGCGAGTTCATAGAGATCATCCCCCCCCAGATGCGCATCAACAGCAACTGGTACCTGGGCACGGCGGACGCCATCTACCAGAACCTCTATTCCGTTGATCAGGCCGGCCCGCGCGAGGTGCTGATCGTGTCCGGCGACCACATTTACAAGATGAACTACCAGAAGATGATCAACCAGCACCGCGGGGTCGAGGCCGACCTGACCGTGGCGGCAATCGAGGTGCCGCTGCATGAGGCAAGCCGCTTTGGCGTCTTTGAAATCGACCCGTCGGGCCGGGTGCTGGGCTTTGAGGAGAAACCGGCCAACCCCAAACCGCTTCCCAACAACCCGGACCGCGCCCTTGCGTCGATGGGCATTTATGTGTTTCATGCCGACGTGCTGCGCGAGGCCGTGCGCAACGACGCGGACCGGCTCAACTCCAGCCATGACTTCGGCAAGGAAATCATACCCCGCCTCGTTCGCGACAAGTCGGTCTATGTTTACAAGTTTCAGGACGAGAACAAGAAGCGCGCCCAGTACTGGCGCGACGTGGGCACCCTGGAATGCTACTGGGAGGCCAACATGGACCTGGTGTCGGTTGATCCCCAGTTCAATCTCTACGACAAGTCCTGGCCCATGCGCACCCATGTGCCGCCGCTTCCTCCGGCGAAATTCGTGTTTGCCGAAGTGGGCAACCGCTTTGGCGTCGCAGTGGACTCCATTGTCAGCCCCGGGTGCATCATCAGCGGCGGCACAGTGGACCGGTGCGTGCTGTCGCCCGAGGTGCGCGTCAATTCCTACGCGCATGTGCAGGAATCCATAATCATGAACGGAGCGGTCATAGGCAGGCACTGCCGGATACGCCGGGCCATCATCGAAAAGAACGTCCACATTCCCGAGGACAGCGTCATAGGCTACGACTTGGAAGAGGACGCCAAGCGATTCCGCATCACCGACAATGGCGTGGTCGTGGTCGAATCGGCCGAACGCCTGCTTGAACCGGTGCCGGTGCCGGTAAAATAGACTCGCGCGGCAGCGCTGGAAAGCTCAATAGACCGCCTCAACCCGTACTGTTCCATTCACGTCATGAAGGCGGATAACTTCCTTCGCGGGGTCAAAGTCTTTCCAGTCTTCGCCGTTGACCGTTACCCGCGTCATGTGTTTTGACTCGGGGTGCCGGAACCGCAGAAGTATTTTCTCAGGTGCCGTCCGGCCAGGCACTTCGATGGTCGCCGCAATCTTGCCGTGGTCCACATCGGAAACGACCTCATAGGCCAAGTCCCCGAAGTAGGTCGGGGCGTTGCGGACCGAAATCCGCTTGCCCTGTTCCAGCCATGCGCGGGGGGTGGCCCGGGCCAGCCACAAGGACCGGCCCTCCTCCATCAGCAGCAGGTTGCGAAAGTTCTCCATAAACCAGCCGGCGGTGCCGTTGTCCGGCGTTTCGCAGGTTGCGAAGCCGCCCAAGTGCCAGTGCTCCCAAAGCCTTCCGTCGGCACCCACCATGGTCGCGTAGGCGTTCATCCAGAACCGCAGAAAATTGGGTATGTCGTCCTGCAGCAGGTAGGTGTTGGCCGTGTGGGAGGCTTTGGGCAGGCTCACATAGCTCATCCAGTACCATGCGTCGTCTGCGGACAGGCCCCTGGCCCGCCGCTCCTCCCCCAGTTTCGCCGCGGCGCTTTCCGAGGCCGTCATTTCGGCCATGACGTCCACCGTGTCCATCATTCCGGGGGCGGTCGCGTCCACCGCACTGAAGGGCTCCGCCAGCGGCAGCGCGCCCATGCAGGAGTCCAACTCGCTGTCGTTGTACTGGGGCGCGCCCAGTTCCTGCCCCGTTTTGCCCCCGGCGTAGGCCATGCGCGGTATGTACGCGTGGAACGTGCCGTCCCTGCCCCGCCGCACCGGTGACAAAATCTGGTCCTGTACTACGGCGCGGTGGAGACCCTCGCGGAACGCGTCGGCCTCGGCCTGGTATTTCTTGCCCGCCTCCCCGTCAAACTGGGCGAGGGCGTCGGCGAAGCGCTGCAACCCCTGCAGGTCGAGGGCGTCCGCGCAGTAATACCAGTGCCAGTCGCAGGCGGGCAGCGCGTAGTCGCCCAGCATGGAAGGCGGCATGAGCCCCGCCACGAACAGATTCTCCCGGCCGGGGGTGTTCTCCATGTACAACTTTCGCTGCCGGATGGTCCAGTCCGCCGCCGCCCGGAGCCGGGGCAGGTTCTTCTCAAACCATCCCCGGTCCCCCGTGAGGAAATACCGGTCCGCCATCGCGAAGAGCACGCGGCCCGTCGATGCATGCGTGCCGTCGTGACTGTAGCCCATGTCATGCCGCAGGCTGGCGGCCCACTCCAGCGACCCCGCGCCGTCCGCAAAATCGCCGTCCGATTTGATGCCCGGCGATGCGAGGAAATGTTCGTACACTTGCTCTGCCTGTTCGTGCAGGCCCAGCATGTCCTGCGCGTGGACCACGCGGCCCACCTCGTAGGCCAGCCCGCCCCAGAGGTGTTTTCCTTTCAACTGGGCGTAGCCCGCGTTCCAGGCGGCCGTCCAGCCCGGGTCCGACAGGTGCACCTCCATGCCGGGCGCATCCACCGGCGGGAAGGGCTTTAGTTCCGTGCCTTCCGGGCAGGTCCATAGGCGCACCTGCCGCATCAGTTCCTCCCACGACCCGGTCTCGCGATGTTCGCGGGTCATCTGCCGGACGCTCTTCAGTTTCTTCGCGGCCAGTGCTTTCACGAACTCCCGCGCGGACTGCCCCATGCCGGCTTTGGTCACGAAAACGCCCTGTTCCGGGACCAGGATCGGCCCCTCGTCCAAGTCACTGACTTTGAAAGTAAATCCGCTTGCCTTCGTCCGCACCGTGATGCGGCTGTCCAGTCCGGGCCGGGCGTCCGGGGCGTAGAGCACCGGCACGACAACACCGCGCCGACCCTTTCTGGCCGCTTGAGAATGCCAACCGTTTCCGTCCGCAACCTCTGTGCCCGCGTCCCCGGCCAGCGCGGCCACCGGACCGGTCATGGCCACATGGGTTTCCAGACGTCCGTCGAATTCCGCCCCTTCCGTACCCGGCTGGAATCCCCATTCGATTTCCACGTCCATCCGTTTCCACTGGCCCAGTCTTGGACTGGTGACGCGAATCTCCGGAATCGCCGGAACGGCGACGCCCGGCTCGTTCTTGCAAAACACCGCCACCATTTCCGTCGCCGCGTCGACATGGCGGCTGTAGGCATAGTCCATCTGCAGACCCGGCGCGATCTTGTAGGTCAATGTCCGCCCGTCGGCGGAGATATCCGGATTGGACAGAATCCTGTCCACCGTCCAGCCGAACCACCCCCACGAGGTGGGATACACGCGCACTTCCACCGACTCCGGTGCGGGAATCTGGCCGGCATTAGCCGGCCAGCACAGGGTCACCTGACAGTCCGCCACGCTCCCCGTCCAGAGCAGACCCGCCAGCAGAGTTCCCGCTGGCTTCGGGAGAAACGGCTTCAACAGGTCCGGTTGGTCGTAGTAGAGGCTCTTGAGGTCCTGTTCAGGCAACGCGCCAAACGCGGTTCTGTAGACCGTATCGAGTCGCTCCAGTCGCCGTGGAATGAAATAGGCCTCGGGCTTTTCCTGCACCGCGCGGTCCGCGCGCCAAGTATAGGTCCAGGGCGAAATGTCGACCGATTGTCCCGCCATCTGGTCCAGCGTGGTCGCATCTGTCACGGCCTGTGCCGCACCGCAGAGGACCACAAGTAGAATCGCCAACAAGACCGTCCGCTTGCCCATCGTTTTTGTCCCCGATATTCAGGCAACCAAAACAAGCGGAGGTGTCCTATGGCCACCTCCGCACACAACTTCTTTATCTCTGTCCGCAAGCGGTAGATGCCGCCTACGCCATCTTCCCCGCCCCGTCGGCTGGACGGGAAAGGATGACTTCGCCCACGAGGCCCGTGGCCTTCGTGTAGCCGGCCATAAGCGCTGCGCAGAAGGCATCCACCTTGTCCGCATCGACCAGGCTGATCGTGCAGCCGCCGAAACCGGCACCGGTCATCCGCGCGCCGTGGCAGCCCGGGAGTGCCCGCGCGGTGTCCGCCATCGCGTTCAGTTCGGGACTGGTCACCTCGTAATCGTCGCGAAGGCTGATATCCGATTCAGTCATGAACTTGCCCAGCGTGACTTTGTCGCCGACGCGCATGGCCTCGCATGCCGCCTGCGTGCGAACGTCCTCGGTGATCACATGGCGGGCGCGACGGAACGCGACGTCGCTCATGCCGCC
>CAIJOU010000928.1 GCA_903822375.1 Candidatus Hydrogenedentota bacterium | reverse complement strand
CTTCCGAACCTGACCCATTTCTTGGACTCCTTTGCGGACATTGTCCGCCTGGCGGCCGGCCGGCTCAAGCCGCCAAATCTTTACTTAGCCACTGTCCAAGAAATGGGGGTAACTTCAGTCTGTCTACTTTTGTGAATTCGACGGACCGCGTCGCCGAAAAGTGTGGGGCACCTGCGCGCCATCAGCCGAGACTCAGGCGTAAAAGAAAGGGCTGACCAGCGCGGTGGGCGGGTGGTCTTTGTAGCAGGTGCCATAGAAGAACACGTCCACCAGTCCGTCGGCGAGTTCCGGGGTCAGGTGAATGCCCGGCATTTGCGATTTGGCCATGACATGGGCGTCCATGATGCCGATGAAAACAAGGGTGAGGCTGCGCGCGTCGCCTCCGGCCAACTCGGCGCGGTCCAACCCCTGCTGGAGGATGGATTCCACCGTGAGGAATCGGACCCGCCGGAACTCGTCCTTGTCGAACTCCGGTCCGCCCTGCGGGGGGGAGAAATACATCTGCAGAATCAGCCGGACCGACAGCGGGTTGCGCTCCGCCGTGGCGAAAGCCACCCGCATGATGGCCTTGAGCCGGCCCACGGTTTCGGCATAGTGCTTGGGAATCTCACCGAACGCCGCGATAAGTTCCGTGAAAAGCGGCTCGACGAGGCGCCGGAACACATCTTCCTTGTTGACGAAATAGTAATAGAGCACCGGGCGGGTGACCCCGGCCCGCTCAATAATCTCGCGAATGCTGGTGCCTTCGTAGCCCTTTTCGGCGAAAAGATAAAGCGCGCTCTCCAGCAGGCGCGCCTCGGCCTCGTTGGTGGTCTCGACAGGGGGCTGTTCCATGGTCTTCTACCTACCGTTCGTTAATTTCACCCCATTGTACATGCTCCCCCCCCTTTTGACAATGCGGATAAACACGGATCTTTTGCGCGGGATAGCACCGACGGAAAACGGTTTCCGCCTGGACTCCAACCGTTCCAACCCGGTCCCCTGGCTACGAATATCCAGTCCGGTGTCGCGTCGCAAACGTCATTCCCGGGCGCATTTCATTTTGGAAATGAGGAGACGGGCAAAGAAGAACTCCCGCGTTCACCCATCTTGGAAAGGATTAAGGATGTGGCGACAATGCCTTTTCCGGAAACGGCCGTCTCCTGAGGACGGTCTTCATGGCAAGCATGGACACCCAAGCATGACGTTATGCGTGGAACGCCAACGTCGAAAGAACGGACTTTCTCCGAAGCAGGTGTCCGATCGTATGTCACGTCCTCCCCAAAGTCTTCACAGGCGGCCGAGTTTACCGAAACGTGACTCCACTTCGGCCTGGAACCGCACGATGTGGGCGCGTACCAGGTCGAGCGGAGACAGTGTGTCGTTGGCGATCAGCGGGGTCAAGTCCATGCCGAAATTCGTGCCCGTGGTGACGTCCACACCGTGTGAAGCGTGGTAGGTGGCATGGGCACGGCGGCGGCCGAGCGTGGCGAGGTCATACCGCTTGCCGCCGGCGATCTGGGAATCAAACACGCCCAGCAAAGCGGCTTGGAGATTCTCGTGTTCCGTCGTGTCAAAGGCCACCTTGTCCCCGTCGGTCATCCAGTCGAGGTCGCGCCACACCTCGCAGCCGTAGAGCTTCTTTGGGCGCAGTTCGACGGGCAGGCGGCGGATGGCTTCAATGAGCTTGAGCGCCACGCCGACGTGGGTATCGTGCTTGTCGGCCAGATTGTGCGTGTAGACAACCTCGGGCGCGCAGGCCCGCAGGATGGCCTCCATGTCGTCCGCTGGTCCGGCGTTGTGCACGTCCTTGATTGCCGAACTCGGAAGGTCGAGCAGGAACTGCGCGGCGTAGTCACCCACCATGGCGGCCTTCTTCTGTTCCTTGCGGCGCACCTGCACCATCTCGGTATCCGAATACTTCTCATACACGCCCGAACGCGGACTGCCCGCACCGTTCGTCACCACCACCCCGGTGAACCAGCGGTCCTCCTGCTGAAAGCACTGGATGATGCCGTCGTAGGCCATGATCTCAATGTCGTCCTGGTGGGCGGCCACGCAAAGGTGGGTCGTGCGCGCCAGCGCGGCAGCTTCCTCCACGCTGTCGGGGATGTACAGTTCAGCGGACTCGAGCGACAACTTCATGACTCTTCTCCTGTTGATTCTTTCACAGCACGGGCAGGCTGGCGGCCGCGATGGACTGACCGACGCGGCGGCTCTTTTCATCGGGAAGCTGGATGTTAACGGACGCGGCGATTTCGGGGAACTCTCGGTGCAGCACGTCCATGGCGCCGTTGAGAATAATGTCGCCGCCGCTGCCCGAGGTGCAGCGGCCCAGGATAAGCACATGCCTGATCGCATAGAAGTCGGCGTAATGTGCAATGGCATAGCCCATGTAGACGCCCATGGTTTCCCAAATCTGGCGTGCGCCTTCATGGCCCGAGGCCAGTTTCTCCTGCACGAATTTCAGTTTCTCGGCGTCGGTGCAGCCGACGGGCAGTTCAATGCCCGCCTTGGGCGCGAGACGGAACACGCACTGCTGCGAGAAGTACTTTGCGCCCACACCCTTGTCGCCGGACCACTCATCGAAAGGCGCGGCGGGGCTGTAATCCACCGGGCAGAAGGCCAGCTCGTTGAGCCAGCCCGTGATGTTACCGTCGAGGGTCACATAGCCGCCCGCCTCGCTCGAACCGAGCGCCACGCCCAGCACCCCGTTGTCCTCGAGCGACATGGAACCGGCCAGCGCCGTGACCTCGCCGTCGTTGACGACGACGAAGGGAACGCCCATTTCTTTGCCGATGCGCAGAAACATGTCGCGCACTTCGTGAAACCGCTCCCGCGGGATGCCGCGGAACAGAGAGGCAATCATGGCGCGGTTGTTGACGTAGACACCGGCCGAGCTGCCGCCAACTGCGTCAACCCGCGGCATTTTGGCGGCGGCCGCCTGGAGCGACGCCATAACCTCGCGGTAGTGGTAGGCCGGGTCGGACTGCTTCACCGGCTCCCAAATGACTTCCTCGCTGTAGACCGCCTCGCCGTCAATCACGGCCGACACCTTGCGGTCCGAAGCGCCCAGGTCAAAGCCGATGCGGCACCCTTCGAGATGGCGACCCAGCGGACGGGTGGTTTCATTTTCCGCGGGCACCGCCCCGGGTGTGCAGGAAACAATGGTGAAAGGCTTTTCGTAAACGTCGCGGCCCATAAAGTGATAATCGAAATCACGGGTGCCGCCGGAACTGTAACATTCCTGCAGATAGGTCGCCACGGAGGCCGGACCGCCGACATGCACGGTGCAGGCACCGCGCTGCCAGAGCAGGAATTTCAATATCCGCTCCACATAGGGAAGATTGGCCTCGGCGCGCGGATGGCCGTCGGGAAACACGGCCGTTTCAAAACGTGATACCGACCCGTCGCCGCGCTCCAGCCCGAGCACCAGCGGCGTGCCGCCGCCCGAAGCGGCCACCGCCTCGCGGAATGCGCGGTTGGCCAGAGAAGCGGGCCGAAAATCCGGGTCAAGCGGGGGGACAATCGTGGGAGAAACAAGCATCCAGGACGTGCTCATAATGGGTGTGTTATTCCTTTCCTTCCGGCTGCGGCAAGGCGCAACGGCGCCGCCGTCTGCGCTGTTTGCGCAAGACTATACCACAGCGTGAACGGCGGGCAAAGAGGACGGCGGCGCACGGGCCGGCACAGGGTGCAATTGGTGGAACAAACTTGAATCCAACCGGACGCTCGTGCAGTCTATTGCGCATCTTCCGAGTGCGGAAGGACACGAAGATTTCACAAACTGTTGCAGAAGAGGAGAATGGGATGAAAGCGATTCAATACCTGTCCGTTTGTCTGATGCTTGCACTCTTGGTGACGATGGGCTGCGCCACCACGGGCAAGGGCCCGTCGGACCTCGCCACCCTTGAGGCCAAAACCAAGGAAGTCGCGGCCGTGGCCAATGCGAAGGACATCAGCAAGCTGATGACCTACGTCGCTGAAGACTTTGAATGCCCGCAGATTGGCGACAAGGCCTCGTTCAAGGAATTCCTGGACAATGCCAAGAGTGCGGGTTTCCTGGACGGTGTCGAGATCGACGTCAGCGCGGCCAAGACGACCATCACCGGCGAGACGGCTGAAGTCGCTCCGGTGGCGGTGCGCGGAAGCTTTGGCAGCGGCGAAGCGGTCTTCTCGGCGACCAAGGTCAAGGGCGTGTGGATGATTTCCGCCATGGACATCAGCGGAATCTGAAGAGACCGAAACCGGGAAGAATCTGAAAAGTCAGAACCCGCCCTGCGCATACCGCAGGGCGGGTTCTCTGTTCTCTTGGATTGCTTCCCTACAGTTGGATGGCGTCAAGCCCCGGAATGCAGGAATCGAGCGGCACCGTCTCAATGTAGGTGGCGCCGAGTTTTGCCAGTTCATAGCGCACGCGGGCGATGGGCAGGGCCGCGTTGGACGCGCTCATCTGGATGCTGAATTCGGTGAAGTTCAGGCCCTCGTTCATGGTCGGCTCGTCGCCAAACAGCTTGTTCTCGCGAAGATAGTCGAGAATCGCGGGAACATGGTCTTTCTTGGCGTTGAAGAGCACCAGCACCTTGTTCTCGGCGAACACCGCCCCGTACAGGTTCAGCAGGAACATGCGGGCCAGTTCGTGCTTGGCCGGGTTGTCGCGCAGCGAGGGCGTGGTCCAGATGCCCGTCTCGGACTTCATGATCTCTTCGCTGATCTGGAGGCCGTAGTTGCGGATGGCGCTGCCGGTCTGCGTGATTTCCAGGCCCAGGTCAACCGCGCCGTTGAGCACCTTGGCCTCGGTCTTGCCCCAGGATTCATAGACGACCAGCCCCGCATCGATCCGCGGCGGGGTGTGGTATTTCTGCACGGAATACCCGCTGTGGCTCTCGGCAAAGCCCAGGGCCGCGGCCTTTTTCTGAAACCATTCAATGGCAAGATAGGGCATCTCGGAAACCATCTTGACCACGGGCTTCTCGCGCAACAGGCCGGTCAGCCATGCGTCGAAGGTGACGTCTTTCAGGGGCAGGTTGATGACCACTATGCGCACGTTGCCGCGTTCGAGGGAGAGCACCTTGTTGAGCTTGACCTCGCGGTTGTATTCGTACCGGTATTCGAGCACCCGCTCGGTGACCCAGTCGTCCCCGCCGATGGCAATGTCCACCTCCTCAAGCGCGAGCTGGGCGCCAAATTCCTGCGGGCGTCCGTCCCAGCCCACCAGCCCGGTGTGCATCAGAAAGGTTGTCGGCCCGCCGTCCTCGTATCCCTTGGTGGGAAAACCGGCGGCCTTGAGCAGGCTTACGAGATTGCCGCCGCGCTTGGGGTCGGCCAGCGACCCCGCGGGCATGCCAATGATCAGTTTGTCGTCCATGTTCATGATTGGTGCACCTAATAGAGGGTTTCGGCATCACCCGACTGGGGGCCGTTTTGGAACGCATCCAGGAAATATAGCACAGCCAGAGGGGTCATACCCAGAGAAAAAACTATTCTGACCGGACTCCACGGGAAAAGATGCCCCAGCAACTCTGTGTGCCCGCGAAATGCAAAGGCCACCATGCCTGCCCCCAGTATACCCGCGAGGGCCGCCGCCTTTCCAGTGGAGGACCACTGCTTGAGTCCCGGCCTGGGTCGGCGCTCGAGGAATAAACCGAGCCCCGACAGCAGCATGCCTATCCAGAAAAGGCCCCGCTCACCCCAGGGGTACCACTCGGTAAAGCGGCTTTGCCGGGCCGCATCGAAGCCGAAGGCCGGGTCAAAGAGCAACAGCGAGCCCATCATGCCCGCAACGATAATCACCGTCCCCTCGCACTGCATGCGCTGCAAACGGTCGGCCCTTGCGCAGGCCTTGCGAACCGCGCCCGCCAGCAGCAGCAACCAGGGCAGCATAAACACCAGTTCGGCCAAATGATAGAGCATGGGGTGTCTCCCCTCTCACGGATACAGGCGATGGTGTTCCCACCCGTCCGCGGCGCGGGCATACACCAGCCGGTCATGCAAACGATAGGGCATTTTCAGCCAGAATTCGATTGTGTCGGGAATCACGCGGAAGCCCGACCAGAAGGGCGGCCGGGGCACGGCCACCAGCGCATACTTGGCACCGTACTGGATGATGCGCCGCTCCAGAACCAGCCGGCCTTCGAGCGGCTGCGACTGTTTCGACGCCCAAGCGCCCACCTGGCTCTGGCGCGGACGCGACGCGAAATAGGCATCCGCCTCCGCATCGGTAACCGGTTCGACGGCACCGCGAATGCGCACCTGTTTTTCAAGGGGCATCCAGTAGAAGCAGAGTGCCGCACGCGGGTTTTCCTGCAATTGCCCCGCCTTGGGACTCGTGAGATTGGTGTAGAAGGTAAAGCCGCGCTCGTCAAAGCCCTTGAGCAGCACCTGGCGCGCGTACGGCGCGCCGCCGGCGTCGGCGGTGGCCAAAGTCATCGCCGTATGATCGTCTATGCCTTCGCATGCCTCGGCCTCGGCGTACCATTTGGCAAACAGATCAAACGGGCTGGTTTCCGGGGTGATGGCCACGGTGTATTCCCTTTCCAGGAGAAAGCGGCGCGGAGACACTCCGCCACACGGCAGGGGATAACTATACGAACCGCTTCATGTATTCCAGGCTTCGGGTGGCAATGGCCTCCGGGCCCGGGTCGAACTTGAACACTTCGACGGAGACATAGCGGTCATACTGAATATCGTTCAGGGCTTCGAAAATGGGCGCGAAGTCCACGTCGCCCCATCCGGGCCCGTTCAGATTGGTGTCGTTGGCATGGTAATGCCTGAGATGGCGGGCGCAGCGCCGGATGAGCGCGGCCCTGTCCTCGGATTGATAGGCCATGGCCTTGGTGTCCAAAAGCAACTGGAAGTTTGGATGGTCAATGGCCTCAATCAGCTCAAGAGTCTCGTCCACCGTCTGGCAGAAATTGGTCTCGAAATGGGTGAGTTGCTCCATGCATATGGTCACCCCCCGCGCCTCGCAGACGGGCAGGGCCTGTTCAAAAACCCCGCGGGCATACCCGAAGGCCTGATTGTAGGTGACATCACGGCCAACGTTGCGCTGCTTGGGCGAGCCGAAAATAAGCACCTTGCCGCCCACGTCACCGCAGAAGTTGACCAGGTCCGCCAAGTAGCGGGCTGTGAATGCACGCACTTCAGCGTCGGGATGGGTCAAATGCACGCCTTCGGGCCCAACGAACACCCAGTGGATGCCCAATATCTCCAGTCCCGCCTTTTCCGCAAACCGCACGATGTCGCGACGGGTGGCATCGGGAATGTCATAAACATACTGCGACAGCGTAAACGGGGCAATTTCAAGCCCGTCATAACCCACACTGCGCACATAGTCGATCGTGCGCTCCATATTGTTCCACTCTTTGAAGATTTCGTTGCAGATTCCAAACTTCACAGAACCACTTTGCTCCTTTCAGCCGACATGGTTTCCTTGACGGGATCGTACACATGAACGCGGTTGCCCCCCGAACGCTTCGCACCGTACATTGTCTCGTCGGCAAAACGGATGAACGTCTGCGCGCTGATGTCCTCGCGCAACGTCATCAGACCCACGCTCAGCGTGCAACCCTCGAACTGGCGTTCCTCGAAGGACGCCCTGATACGCTCGGCGACGTGGCGCGCCTGCACCTCCTCCGTCTCGGGCAGGATTACGGTGAACTCGTCCCCGCCGTAGCGGAACCCCGAATCCACGCAGTCACGCGTGCATTCCCGCACCAAATCGCCCACGGCCCGCAGCACATCGTCACCCGCAAGATGGCCGTAGTGGTCATTATAGGCCTTGAAGCGGTCCACATCAAAGAGCAGGAGCGACAAGGGCCGCCCCTGGCGGAGCGCCCGCTCGATTTCCATCTCCAGCAGCTGGTGGAAGTGGCGCTGGTTGTACAGGTCGGTCAGACTGTCCTTTATGGTCATTTCCTTAAGGTAGGACTCAAGCTGCTTCTGCTGCGTGATGTCCTTGCAGATGGCCAGGGTGGAAAGGATCTCCCCGTCTTCCCCGCAAACCCGGGAAATGGAGAGCATGACGGGAATCCGCCGGCCGTCGCGCGCGATAAGGCTGGTCTCATGGTTTCGAATGGGCCCCTGGTCCAGCTTGACGGCGAACGTGTTCAGTTCGTCCTCGCCGCCCGCAAGGACCCTGACAACGGACTGTCCCACAATTTCGGCGGCCGAAAAGCCGAGCATTTCTTCGGCACCGCGGTTGACGTATGTGACCGTATAGTCAGAGCTGATCGTCAACACGGTGTCCACGGAGCTGTTGAGCAGATTCTCCAGGTACTCCTTGGTCGCCCGCAGTCCCGCCGTCGCCTCGCGCACGCGTTCTTCAAGGAGAAGCTGGTACTGACGGTTCTCCTTGAGCAGGCGCCTCCGTTCAAGGGATTTTTCCACGGCAAACGCCAGTTCGCTGATATGGAAAGGCTTGAAAAGGAAGTCGTAGGCACCCAGACGCATCGCTTCAATGGCGCTGGAGACGTCCATGGCCGCCGTGGTGATGAGTATTCCCAAGTCGGGGTCCAGGTCGGACGCATGGCGCACCAGTTCAAGGCCCGAAATGCCCGGAAGCTCCAAATCCATAATCAACAGCGAAAAACGGTCCCATTCGAGGAGTTTCAACGCCTCCTTGGGATCACGGAGCACCTCACAGTCAATTCCTTCCTCAAGAAGATATTGACGGACCACCTCCGCCGCACCCGCTTCGGCATCAACTATTAGAATTCGGTCTGGCAACCCCATACCTCGCAGATCCTCCCTTGGAGGATACCAACGTCATGCCGTCCCCGGCCCCTGGCCCCCCATCCATGGCCATATCAGGCCTGTAACACTGCCCCCTGCCTCTGGGGGCGGATCTCGTTTCAGTGGGCCGCAGAATCCACTTCCCAGCTGTATTCCGTCACCATGCCTGATGTCTACAGATACTTGAACGCCGCAATAACGGCAACTACCGAGCCGATGGTAAAGCCGATGTCCAGCTTGGTGGGAAGCTTGTCCTTGTCGAATTCCTTCGTGGGCAAACCTTCCTGGGTGGCAATCTTGTGGTCGGCGGAACTTGCCGAATCCGCGCTCTTGGCGGCGGGCGCGGCTTGTACCTGACCCGTAAAGAACGCCAGCGAAGCTACAAGCAGCAGACATGCGGCAAATGCCAGAACTGTCTTCTTGAACATCATGGTGCGATCTCCTCTAAACTGTTAACCATAAAGATTTTACTCTTGAAAGATAAAAAGTGCAATAATGATTGACATGGAGGCCCCACCATGGCGGTGCGGCCCATTGAATGGATGGGTCGGCGACGGGAAGGATGACACAGGCGTATGTCCGCAAGCCGTTTGTTTCAAAGTGCTTCCGTATCTTTGGTGATGACATTCACGCTGGGTGTGGCGGTTGGATTCAGCCTCTGTTATGCCCTTATGGTGGTGATGGGCGGAGACCGGGATACCCGCATATCGGCCCCAGAAACGGTGCCTGCCGCGCAAACGGCCACCGCCGCACAGCCTTCACCTCCCACATCCGCGGTAATGCCCGCAACAAACGCGGCCGTTCCCGCTGTGTCGGCGCCTGCAG
>CAIJOU010000927.1 GCA_903822375.1 Candidatus Hydrogenedentota bacterium | reverse complement strand
GGGCGGCATGGGCGGCGGTGGTGGCATGGGCGGTGGCGGAGGAATGGGTGGTACGAGCGAAGGTGAAGGCGAGACTGGTATGGGCGGCGGTGGCATGGGCGGTGGCATGGGTGGTGGAATGGGCGGCTCAAGTGAAGGTGAAGGCGAGAGTGGCATGGGCGGCGGCATGGGCGGCGGTGGTGGAATGGGCGGTATGGGAATGACCTCGGCACAAATCACGCTGTTAACCCTGGTTTCCCAGGGCGAAGCGGTCAACGACACGATGCCGGACACCATCAATCCCGCCGCGGCGCGGCTTGCCGTGGACACGTCCATGTTGACGAAGCGGACCTTCACGCTCAGCATGATGATGGGCCGCGGCTACATCAACGGCCACGATTTCGACGAGGAACCCTTCATGTTTGACGCGATGGTCAACACCAACGAGGTGTGGACCATTGAGAACGACAGCATGATGGAACACCCCTGGCACCAGCATGTGAATGCGGCCCAGGTGCTGAGAATTGACGGCGGCGACGCCGATTATGCGAACCTTTACACCACGACGCCCGCCATGAAAGACGTTGTGATCGTCCCGGCCGGGGGCAGCATAAAACTGCTCGTTCCCATCAAAGATTTTACCGGCATGACCATGTATCACTGCCACATCCTGGAGCATGAGGACATCGGCATGATGGGCATGTGGAACATCATGGATGGAAGCGCGGGCGAAGGTGAAGGCGAGAGCATGGGCGAGGGCGAAGGCGAGGGCATGGGTGAGGGTGAAGACGAGGGCGGAGGCGAAGTGACACTGACGCTCGTGCCGCTGACGTCCGTTCCTGTCGTGGGCAGCACCTTTGATGTTGCCATACAGGTGTGTGCGGGCGCCCATGAAGTGGATGGCGCCGAGGCGCATTTGGACTTTGACCCGGGCCTTCTCCGCGTTGCCACAGTAACGCCCGGAACCGCCCTGCCCACCGTTCTGCAGAACCTGGCGGCTCCGGGACGGCTCAGTTTTGCCGCCAAGGCCGAGTCGGGTTTTCCGAGCGGCACGTTCACATTGGCAACGGTCCACTTCAACGCCCTGGCCGCGTCTCCGGCAATTCCCATACAGTTCAGCCTCAGCGCGCCGCGTGAGAGCGACGTCACCTTCGGCGGCTCTATTCTGACGCAGGCCATCGACGGCAGCGTGGCGGTTGCGGCTGCTGTTGAAGGTGAACGTGAAGGCGAAGGTGAGGGGGAAGGTGAAGGTGGAACAGGCCATCGGGGTTGCATGGGCGGCACCCTGGGCGACGGTCAGTTCCCGGGACCACCGTACAGAGGCCTCGGTGAGGAGGCTGTCGTGTTCGCCGCGGTGCTGTGCCTTCTTTCCCTCTGCAGCCGGCAGCACGTCCGCGTGGAAATTCGTTGATTTGGATTCTGAAAAGGCGCGTTGAAGCCCAACGGGAGCTGTCGCCCGTTCCGATAAGGACCGCCATGAAGGGAGTGGCAAGTGATGATGACGCAAGAAAGCCGTTTCAGTGCCAAAGAAACCGCACGCAGGCGGCCTCTCCCGGCGGGCATGCTGTTTCTGTGTGTGCTTGTGGCCGCATGCGGGTTTGCCGGAGCGCAGACGACGCTCTACTCGGCCGACATGTCCACCGATCCGGGCTGGACCCTCACCGGGTCGTGGGCCTACGGGGCGGGAGCCTCGCCGGACCCGACCACGGCCCATACGGGCCCGGATGCATGGATAGGTTACAAGCTGGGCGGCAACTACGAATCGGGAATGGCCGAGCAATATGCCGTCACGCCAAGTTTCAACTGCGTGGGATACACCCATGTTACGCTGAGCTTTTGGCGCTACCTCGGCGTCACAAAGATGGGAATGTCCGGTGTTGACGGCGCTTCTGTCCGTGTGTCGAACGACAATGCGGTGACCTCGACGATTGTGTGGGCGGCCACGGCGGCGGTAAAGGACACGGGCTGGGTATTCTGCACCTATGACATCTCTGCCGTTGCGGACAATCAGCCGAACGTGCTGGTGGGCTGGGTCATGGGGCCGAGTTCGAGCATGGGGTCGAAGTCGTTCGGCTGGAACATTGATGATGTGCTGGTTGCCGGGGTCGCCGCCGGTCCCGCACTTTCGGCAGTGTCCGTTGAGACCGGCCAGAGCGTCCTTGTCACATTCAACAGCACCATGGGAAGTGCCGCGGGCACGGCATCCAACTATGCGCTTTCGGGCACGGGGCAGGGAACGCTTGCGCCCACTCCTGACGCAGTGGCCTTCGTCAGCGGCAGACAATATCGCCTGACGTGGAACTCGGGAGAGATGCATTATGGCGGCGACATCACCATTACCGTGAGCAACATTCAGGATGCATCGGGCACCCCCATTGGCGGGCCGCCGGACAACACAAAGACACATGCGGGCGGAGCCGTCGGAACATTGCCGGGCTGTGCTGTGTCTGGTCCTGAAACGCCGACAAACGCCGGTTCGTTCGACTTTTCCATAACGTTTACAGAACCGGTGACGGGGCTGACCGAATCCGGGATCACGGTGACGAACGGCGCAAAGGGCGTGCTCGCAGGCTCCGGCGCTGGGCCGTACACGCTTCCGGTAACGCCCGCCGTGGACGGCCCGGTCACCTGTCAGGTCAACGCGGGCGCCGCCCAAGACGCCGCGGGCAACGGCAACACGGCGTCCAACTACTTTACGGCTGTTTCCGAGAGGTCCGGGCCCAATCCACCAAAGGTGAGCGGTCCGTCAACGCCGACAAGCAGCGGCAGGCTGACATGGACCTGGGTGTCTGGTGGCGGCGGGGCGGGTATCTATATCTATGATTTCGATGGTGCTGGCTGGTCGGCAGAAACAACCGAGACAAGCTACACCGCCTCTTCCGTGGAGGATGGGCCCCACGTGATCGAAGTGCGCGAAAGGGACGCCGCAGGCAACTGGTCAAACGCGGGCAGTGCCACCGTGACTGTTGACACGGTCGCGCCCACAGGGTCAATTGCCATCAATGGCGGCGCCCCATACGCCCTGTCGACGGATGCAGCATTGACGCTCCTGACCGATGACGGGTCGGGCTCCGGCGTGGCGCGAATGCGGTTCAGTGAGGACGGTTCGGCGTGGAGCGGTTGGGAAAGCTTCACCGTCGGCAGGGCCTGGACCCTCCCCGGTGGTGACGGCGTGAAGACCGTGCACGTCCAATTCATGGACGCCGCGGGCAACATCTCCACAACCGGCATCTCGGACGCAATCACGCTGGACACCGCGCCGCCGACCGGCATGGTTTCAATCAACGACGGGACCGAGTTCTGCAACACAATGGGCGTTACGCTGGTGCTGAAGCCGGATGACGGACAGGGTTCCGGCGTGACGGAGATGCAGTTCAGCGACGACGGCTCGACTTGGAGCGGTTGGGAGCCGGCGGCCGGAACGAAGGTCTGGATCCTCCCCGGCGGTGACGGCGTGAAGACCGTACACGTTCAATTCAGGGACGCCGCGGAGTATGTTTCCTCAGCCGACATCACCGACGACATCACACTGGACACCGCGCCGCCGACTGGCACGGTTGTCATCGACGGCGGCGCGCAGTTCTGCAACTCTACAAGCGTGACACTCGCGCCGGCGCCGGAAGACGGCCTGGGTTCGGGCGTGACACAGATGCAATTCAGCAACGACGGGTCGATTTGGAGCGATTGGGAGGCGGCAGCGGAAGCCAAAGCGTGGACCTTGGAGCCGGGCAATGGCCTGAAGACCGCGTACGTCCAATTCAAGGATGCGGCCGGTAACGTCTCAGTCGAGACAATTTCCAGCACGATTACGCTGGACCCAAATGCGTTGACAGCCCAAATGCTTCTGACTTCACCGGTGGAAACCTGCGCGGACCGGGTCGTGTTCAGCGTGACGTTTAACAGCCAGGTGGCGCCGACATTCATTCCCGACGCCGTAAGCGTCGTGGGCTTGGACGGAACGGTTGCCATCACGGGGGCAGACCCGGCATATACCGTCACGGTGACACTGACGGATCCGAACGCTGACGGGACGGTGGCCATCCACGTTGACAGCAGTGTCACGGACCAGTTGAACAACCATTTTGGCGGCCAGGTGTCGCCCGTGTGCCACGTTTACAATTGGCAGCAACCGTGGTTCACGCAGGCGCCTTCGGCGGCGTGGAAGTACGTGGGTGATGCGCAAACCTTCACCGCGGCGGCAAACTGCGGCGCGTCCGGGGTGACCTACCGATGGAAATGGAATGCGATGAATCCTGACGGTCCGACGGGGTCTGCCTGGACCCTGCCAAGCCTGACGGCAAACAACCGCGGTGAATACTGGTGCGAGGCGAGCTACGACGGGGCTGTGCATGAATGCGGCCGCGTGGCACTGCGCGTGGAGAACCGCATACAGGTCCTGCTTCAGCCTGCCAGCGCCGACGTGCAGGCCCAGCAGTCTTACACCTTCACCGTTGCCGCGACCGGCGGGTATGCCCCGCTGACCTACCAGTGGAGGAAGAACGGCGTGGCAATTGAGGATGCCACCGATACCAGCTACACGCTGACCGACCTCGGTGGGGGAGATTCCGGCACGTATTCAGTGGAAATTCTCGACGCCAACAAAGACATGGTTCAATCGCAGGAAGCCGTGCTGACAGTGGCTCAGAATATGCCGGCCGCCGACGCCGTCAGTTTGGTCGCTCTGGGAACCCTCATGATCATGGCGGGATGGCGCGTTTCCAGGATGAAATAGTCGAAATAGCCTACAAATGTGGCCCGATGGGCATTCCCCCGGGGACGCCGGTCGGGTTTCTGTTTGATGCGGTTTTCCCCGCGCCCATGTTCGTTCCGAGCTATTCGGCGAAAACCTTCTTCAGGACCTCCACAAGCTGATCCTGCAGGTAGGGCTTGTGGATGAAACCGGCCAGCCCCTGCCCCTCGAAACGGGCCATGACATCGTCCAACAGGTATCCGCTGCTCAGGATCACGCGGGCTTTGGGGTCAATCTTTCGCAGTTCATGAAAGGTTTCCTCCCCATTGAGGTGCGGCATGACAAAATCAAGCAGCACGCACCGAATTGTACCGTGGTGTTTGCTGAAAAGAGCCAATGCTTCGCGCCCGTCACTGGCGAGCATCACTTCCAGACCAAGGTGCTGCAGCATGTGCCGGCACACCATCCGGACGCTCTCCTCGTCGTCCACCAGAAGCACCGCCCCCTTTCCCTTGAACAGGTTCCTGGATTTTGACGGCGCCGGTACGGGCGTTTCTGTTGCCTGGGCAGGGGGGAAGAGCAGGGTGACCGTGGTGCCCCGATCCGGCTCGCTGTCGACGCAAATTCCGCCGGCATGGGTCTGGATGGTGCCCATTACCGTCGAAAGCCCCAGGCCCTTGCCGGGCGCTTTTGTGGAAAAGAACGGGTCAAACATCTTTCCCACGATCTCCCGGGTCATGCCGCACCCCGTGTCGGCCACTTCCAGGCAGACATAAGGCCCTTCCTTGAGCGGCGTCGCGGCCAGTGACCTGCTGAGATATTCGCGGCTGCAGTTCCTGACGCCGGTGCTGATGGAAATGGAGCCGCCGCTTTCACCGAGGGCTTCTGCGGCGTTTACGATTAGATTCATCAACACCTGCCGAATTTGGCCCGCATCCGCCTGTACCGGCGGGAGATTCTCAAATAGGCGGCAGGATATCACGCTTTTCTTGGAGATGGAGGCGGTCAGCAGACTGCTCATTTCGGCCGCCATCTTGGAAAGGTCCAAAGAAGCCATCCGGAGCGGCCCTTTTCCGGCATAGGCAAGCATTTGGGCGCACAGGTCCGCAGCCCGTCCGGCCACGGCGACAATTTCCTGCACCATGGGCCGCGCCGGGAGTTTTCAGCTATCTCCTCCAGCGCCAGTCCCGCGTTGCCGGATATCGCCATCAGCAGGTTGTTAAAATCATGGGCGATGCCGCCGGCCAGCAGGCTCAGACTTTCCAGATGCTGCGTCTGCTGCAGTTGCGCGTGCAGCATCCCCTGTTCCCGCTCCGCCTCCTTGAGTTCGGTGATGTCCGTGACGGCAATGCGGCAGCGGCGCGGTTCATTCTCCTGCACCTTTACGGTGCTGCCATGAATGCGCACCCATTGGACATGCGGCGGCCCCCCCCAGAGCGCCGCCTCGCATACCACTTTCTGCTTGCCGGCAAACAGCTCTCCCAAGAAGACGCTGAACCGAATCCTGGACTGATCGGCCAGGAATACGCTGAACCGATGGCCCACAAGCTGGGAATGTGTTGTGCCCAGTATGGTCCTTCCAGTGTAATTTGCATCAAGGACGACCCCCTTGTCGTCCAGCGAGAAATAGCCCACAGGGGCAAAATCGTAGAGGTCGGCATACTTCTCCAGCGCCGCCTCCATGGCCAGCCGGGCATCCCGGAGTTCCTCATTCTGCATTTCCAGTTCAACCTGGTGAACCCGCAATTCATGCAGCAACCGTGTGTCTTCCTCCGAACCGGCGGTGGCGTGCGGTCTCGGGGTGTTCGTGCCCACCTGCTTTTCGGCGCGGTCACGCATTTCACCGTCGGGTGGCGGATTGACTTTGTCCTGCTTCATGTCTTGCCTTCTTTCAAGTCACTTCACGGCATGCAAAACGATCTTTTTCCACGCTCGAGGGGGAATATCCACCCTCCGCCACCTGCTCCCTTCGGGGCGGGGCGCAATTTGCCCTTCTGACCACTCCGGGCTCAGCTTCGCTCTGCCGGGGCCGAAACGCGCACGTCCCGCGTTTTCAAGTTAACATACTTGTTCGCGAAATCATGCCTTTCCGGTGCGGCGGCATCGGCCTCATCTGCCAATGACGGTTTGTCCCGTTTCCCGATGGACGGGCCCGTGCTGACCATATCTATTATACTCTCATGCGGGACAGCCGTCTCAGGCCGTCAGTCCGTGCCGAATACTTGTGCAGGGGCCACAGGCGGGGGCGCCCGCTACTTCTTCCGTGTTTTCGCCGGTGCCCGCTGGTTCTTGCGCAATTCCGCCTCCAGTTCCTTGGAATGCGTGATGTCCGCAAAGGTGATCACCACGCCGTCAATCACGTTGTCGAGGGTCCGGTACGGCATGATGCGCGCGCCAAACCAGCGCCCGTCCCGTGTCGAGACCTGTCTCTCCACAGGCACCAGTGTCCGCAGCACCGATTCCGCGTCTTCGGACAGTTCGGCATAGATCAGGTCCGTCGAGATGTCCGTGATGGGCCGGCCGACATCCCCCGGTATGAGCTTGATGATGCGCGCGGTTTGCGCGGTGAAGCGCCGTATGTTGAGCGCCGCATCCAGAAACACGGTGGCGATATCCGTGCTGTCGAGCAGGTTTCGCATGTCGTTGTTCGACCGGGAAAGCTCGTCCAGCTTCGACTGCAGTTCCGTATTGACGGTTTGCAGTTCCTCGTTGAGAGACTGCAGTTCTTCCTTGGAGGTGGTCAGTTCCTCGTTGGTTGACTGGAATTCCTCGTTGGCGGACTGGAACTCCTCATTGGCCGATTGAAGTTCCTCAACGACGGACCGCAGTTCCTCCTGCGAGTTCTGCATTTCCGCGCGGTTTGTCTGCAATTCCCGGTGCAGGCGTTCAAGTTCCTGCTCCACGCCGGTGTCGCCGCCCTTCCTGGTCCCCGGTTTTCCGGCACGGCCTGTCGCCTTCTTCTCCGGAGCCGCAGTCCGTTCGGTGAAGATGACCAGCAGCGTTCCGGACAGGGCCTCTGGTGTCTCAAGCGGCTCAACCAAGACGTCCACATGCTCTTTTCCGCCCTCAACGCTCACGTCCGAAACCGTAACGGCCGTACCCTTGCGCAATGCCTCGCGGAAGGCGCTCGCGAGCACGTGCCGCAGGCCCTCCCGTGCCATGGCAAGGATGTTCCAGTTGGCCCTGCCCGCGGCCGGCTCCAGATATTTTCCGGTCCGCCCGCCGACGTACAGAATGTCGCCCTTGTCATTGACCAGCACGTTGGCGGGGGAAAATCGCGCCAGCAGGAGCTGGTCGGCCAGCGTCTGCAAATTGCCCGCCTGACTGGGAACGGCATTCCCTTTGGTCCTTGCCGGGGCGGTATTGAAGAAAGTGGAGGGGAAATCCACCAATTCCATCCGGTCAACGGACTTTTTGCGCCGGTACAGACGGCACTTGCTGTCGAGGGCTTCAAAATGGCTCGAAAGGCCGCCCACCGTTTCCGAACTTCCGAGGAACAGGATGCCGTCGGGGTTCAGGCTGTAATGAAACACTTTCAGGAGTTGTTTCTGCGCTTCCGATGAAAGATAGATCATCAGGTTTCGGCAGGAAAGAATGTCCAGCTTGGTGAAGGGGGGATCCATAAGCACGTTCTGCGGGGCCAGCACGACCATTTCGCGTATCTCCCGGCTGACCCGGTAACCGTCGCCTTCCTTTACGAAGTGCCGGTGCAGGCGCTCCGGAGATACATCCGCCGAAATGTTGGCCGGATACTGGCCCTGACGGGCCCGGTCAACCGCATCCCGATCCAGGTCTGTCGCAAAGATGTGGAAGGTGAACCGTCCCCGCGGACGGGCCTTTTCAAAGGCCTCGCGCAGTACGATGGCAAGCGAATAGGCCTCCTCGCCCGTGGAGCAACCGGGCACCCAGGCGCGGATTTG
>CAIJOU010000926.1 GCA_903822375.1 Candidatus Hydrogenedentota bacterium | reverse complement strand
CGCCAAGCCATAGAGCAGGACCCCGGCTATTCGCGGGCACACTGTTATCTGGGCAACACCCTGCACAAACTGGGGGCTCCGGAAGAAGCGGTCTTTGAGTGGAAGAAGGCGGTCATTGTCGACCCGGATTCCGAGGCGGCGGCCAAGGCCCAGGCGAAGCTGAACAAGGTCACCGCGCACAATACCGCCATCGCCCGGTCGCTCGAAGAAAGCCTTGGCATGCGCGACGAGCGGCACTAGGCGGCGAAGGTGCTGGCGGCGGAACCGGGCAAGACGCTACAATGACGGTTATGAACCGTTATCATTGGAACATGCCCACCCGTGTAATCTTTGGCGCAGGCGACTTTTCGCGGCTCGCCGAGTATTGCGCCCCTTTCGGAACCCGGCCCTTCGTGGTCACGGGACGCCATTCTGCCCGGGCGGGCGGTCTGCTCGAACGAATTCTGGAAGCTTTCCCGCGCGCCGTGGTATTCGACCGTGTTGACGAAAATCCCGGCACCCGCGTTTGTGAAGAGGCGGCGGCGCTCTGCCGTACGGGAGAATGCGATTTCGTCATTGGCGCGGGCGGTGGCAGCGCGATGGATGCCGCCAAGGTAATTGCCGTGCTGGCTGTCAACGAGCAACCCTGCGCGAGCCTGTTCGGCAACGACCTGTACGCCCGCCCCCCCCTGCCCATCGTGGCAGTGCCCACCACGGCGGGAACCGGCAGCGAGGTGACGCCCTACAGCGTGCTGGTGGACGAGGCGGCCAGCGCCAAACGCACGGTGCGCGGCGCATCCCTCTTTCCCCAACTGGCCCTGCTCGACCCTGAACTCTCCGTGTCCATGCCGCGCAGCGTCACTATTGCCACCGGACTGGATGCGCTCAGCCAGGCCATGGAGGGCATGGTCTCGCGCCAGTCCTGCACGCTTGGCGATCCGCTTGCGCTGGAGACGGTTCGGCTGGTGCGGCGCTGGCTGCCCGCGGCCGCAGACCACCCCGGCGACCTTGAAGCCCGCGCCGCCATGCTGCACGCCGCCATGCTGTCCGGCATGGTCATCGCCCAGACCGGCACTACCGTAGTCCACGGCATGGGCTACTACTACACCCTGCGGCATGGGATCGCCCACGGCCTTGCCAACGGACTGCTGCTCGCACCTGTGTTTGCCTTCAACGCACACCAATTGCCCGGGAAAGTGTCCGAGATATGCGGCGCCCTGGGCCGTCCCACCGACCCCGCCGACCCGAATGCACTGGCGCAGGCGGTCGCCGAGGGTATTCACGATTTGTTCCGGGACTTGGAAGTCTCCCCCGCCGCGCGTGACCATGGAGTGCCCGATGGCATGGTGGATGTGTATGCCGCCGACATCGCCGGTGACCCCTACCGATTTCGGAACCAGCCCGGAACTCTTGATGAGGGTGTGTTCCAGAAACTCTTCGGGGCCTCCCACGAGGGGAATGTTCCGGTGTTTTGAGCGCTCTCGAGACGGGTCAGGCAGGAAGGCGGTCCGAGTAGTCCGGGTGCGTTTTCGGAAGGGTAGCCTGCACGGATGCGCGCACGAGTTGCTCCAAACATGCGCGGGCCACGGTCTTGTGCAGCGCGGTGAGGATGAACGGCCAGAACAGACCCGCCACGATTATCACCCCCAGCATGAACGTTACCCATGGTCCGCCACCGCCGAAGGCGGGACGCAGCCCAAGAATCGGACCAAACAAACGGCCAAAGAGCATGCCGGCGGGAACAGCGAGTGCGACCATGGTGATGAACACACAATAGTAGAACCAGCGGTGAAAGCTGACGAAATAGCTGATTTCGCCGTCGTTCTGGCGTTGCAGGGTCACGTCGTTGAGTCCGATGCCAATCGCGGTCAGCAGCGTCGCGGCCCGAAAACGGATGCGGTCGGGTTCCTCAAGAACCATCAGATATTGGGCGCGCGCCGCCGGGCCGCACTGGAAGGTTCCCGCATTCACCGCCCCCGCCACACGGGCAAGTGTGTCTTTGGGAAGACCGCCGGACAGACGTCCCTCAAACTCGGGAAGGAAAAGAGAGGCCATGGGATACTCCCCGATCGGCGTCAGGCCGCCTTTTCGATGGACTTGACCAAGTCCTTGCGAACCGGGTAAGAGCGGTTCGCGTACTCGATGAACCAGTAGGGCTCCTTGTCCACCACCCGGTCGGCGGGCTGGGTGAGGCCGCTGTGGAAACAAATCGTAAAGGAGCCCTTGGCGGGGGCCTTGCCCAGGGCGTGGTGGAACTGGTACCGCGCCGAATTGGCCATCTTCACATTTGGAACGAATCCACCCTTGCGGTACGCCTCCTCATAAGCCATGACAACCTTGACGTAACTCTGGGTTTCATCGAAAGGCGGGATACCCGCATATTTCTTGACATTTTCCGGACCGGCGTTATACGCCGCCACGGCCAGTTCCTTGTCGTGGAAAAGGTCCATCATCCTTGAGAGATACTGTGTGCCCCCCGCCACATTCTGGAGCGGATCAAAAATGTCGGTGACACCCATCTCCAACGCCGTGCCGGGCATTAGCTGCATCAGCCCGCGCGCCCCCGCAGAGGATACCGCGTCCGGATTGAAGGCGCTTTCCGCGTGGATAACCGCGTAGACCAGCGGCTCTTCCAACCCGTAGATGGTGGAGTAGCGTTTGACGATGTCGCGGATGGTGGCATCTTCCACCGTCCGCGGTGCAATCGACGGAGCCAGTTTGGGCGTGGTCGCCGGTTTGTACGTGGCCGGCAGCGGGATGCGCTCGTAACGGATGGAAACCTCCACAAAATCGTCCCGGACTTTGTACTTGTCCGGGCGGTTGGTGAAGGTCATCGTCCCTTCCTTGTCGCGAAACTGGTGCAGCGTTCGCGGTTTGGGACGTTCTGCCAATTGCGGCCGTACCGCCGCCACGGGACCGGAGGCCTTGGCCACCTCCGCCACGAGCACCTTCCCCGAGGCGCCGCCACCTTGGGGTTCGGCGAATGCGACTCCGCCCAGCGCCATTATTGCCGCTGCCGTAACCCGCAGGGTCCGCGTACATAAACACATGGTCATTTTCTACTGGCCATTTCCCGTTATGACATACTTCGCCGTTTAACCGACTGTCAACAGTATATCAACAACGCTTCCCGGTGGCAAGGGGCTGACGCAAATATAATGCCCCCTGCCGCCCAAAATACATGCCTAAGCCCATGGCCAAAAAACCGGTTATACCGTCTGGCGCGAAATGCAGCTATTCCCCAAGTATTAGAAATGTGCCCGATGTCGACAAATGGCCTTACGAGGGGAAAAGCGTTCGGGACGCGGGACACATGGGAAGTGGGAGAGAACGAAGACGAAGACCGAGGCGGAAGTCATTCACTTGTGGTCCACAGATCGGAAGAGCACACCGTCTGAACTCCAGTCACT
>CAIJOU010000925.1 GCA_903822375.1 Candidatus Hydrogenedentota bacterium | reverse complement strand
CCTATGCCGGGAACAGGTGCCTGTACCCGGGACCCGATACGCCGTCTTCGCGGGCACGGGTACAGCCACCATTTCGGGTATCGGTTCTGCGTGCAAGGTCAGGAGGCGGGCCGAAAATGGTGGCAGTCCCCCGGCGGGACTGGTGCGCTCCGCTGCGCTGCGCACACCCTACAACTCACACGTGCCGCCATGATACGCTAGCGGCGTGTGCCATGGAACGCTTCAGATTATGCCGACAAGGAATGAATCCATGCGTTGTTCGAACCTGATAATGATGGTTGCGGTGGGAATGCTCGTTGTTTCTGCGCGCGCGGAATCAATTCGCGTGGTCGTTGGCGCGCAGGCCACGCCTGTCGAGCAGAAGGCGGCGGGGCTGCTCGTGGAGCGCCTGGGCGAAGCACACCTGAGCGCAGATCTGTCGCAGGAGATGCCGCAGGCCGGCGTGGCCATCGTGCTGGGCACTCCTGACCGGCACGCGGTGTTGAAGGACCTGCTGAAACAGGCGCGTGTGCCCCTGCCCACCTCGCTCGATCCGGGTGGCGAGGGCTATGTGCTGAGAACGGGCCTTAACGGGGACCTGCGCCCAATACTGGCGGCGGGCGTGGACGAACGCGGTGTGCTGTATGCGGTGGGCGGCCTGTTACGCGCAATGCAGAAAACAGAAACGGGCAAGGAGTTTCCGGAAGCGTGGGACGAGCGCACGGCGCCGGCTTTCAAGATTCGCGGATTGCTGGCTTGGCAGGGCGCAACGATTCGCGAGCTGACCCATGGCCGCAAATGGGCGGAGGCGGAGTGGGAACGAAACGTGCTCAACTACGTGCTGGCGGGGGCGAACACCTTTGAGACAGGCGGTTCGGAGCTGCCCCAGCGGGAGGTGGTGGCGTTCTTCAAGTCTTGGGGGCTGGACACGCTGATTCACATTCCCGCCAACGCCGGGTCGGGCCCGCCGGAATGGGCGGCCATTGAGTCCATCGGCCGTCCCGGCTATCTGTGCCCGTCTGTGCCCGCGGCGCGGCAGGCGCTGCTCGACGCGGCGGACGCGTACTGGAAGAACGCGCCGGACTACGACTATGTGCGCTATGTTTCGGGCGACGGTGGGGGCTGTGAGTGCGACAAGTGCCGTCCCTATGGCGCCCAGTACATTCGGCTGGTGCATGACTTTGCGGCCATCGCGCGGAAATACCACCCCAAGATCAAGGTCTTCGCCTCGAACCAGAAACTGGACAACGACGGCGACCAGGCCATCTTCGATTATCTGCGGCAGTCGGATGAACCGTGGCTGCAGGGCTTCTGCATGGGACCCGGGTCGAACGCCATGGGCTGGATGCCCGGACGCCGCCAGGACCACCGCATGGACCTCTTCGACCATCCCGGCTACGGCCCCTGGAGCCGTTACCCGCAGGAGGTGCTGCATCAACTGCCACCGCATGTGGACCTGGTGAATTTCACCGACCTCACGCACTGGGTTTATTCGGAATACGGGTTGATGGACCACGAGCTGATCCCGGACCGCGGCCATAACCTGCCACCGCACTGGGGCGAATGGCTCTACCTGCAGAAGCCCGACCCCGCGATGGTCATGGTCTACGACCGGCGCAGTTTCCACGCACGGCCGCGCAGCTACTACCGCGCCTTCCAGGAGATGATGCCTTTCGCCGTGGGCGATGTGGCCTATTCAGAGGGCCACCACGACCATTTCAACCAGTGGATGTGGCAGCGACTGCTGTGGGACCCGCACCGCGGCGTCCAAGACCTGGTCTCCGAATACGCCGAAACGTTTTTCGGTGCGAACGCCGCGATACTGATGAATCCGGCCATTTTCTTGTTGGAACAGAACCTGATGACGCCAATCGAAGAAAACAAGGGCATAGATTCGTTCTATGAGTTGGTGAAGAAGGTCGGCACCGAATTGTCCGGCGAACAGATGGCGGACAATTACCTCTGGCGTCAGTACATGCAAAGGGCGGCCTTGGACAAGTACATACAACTGCGCGTGCGCGCGCAGAATGCGCTTCAGAAAAGGGTTGAATTCACGTTCAAGTTTGCGCGCAACGCGGCCGAAATGGCCGGCACCCTGGCGCAGATGAAAGCCGAGCTGGCTGCGGATATTGAGTCGGACGAGATGAAAGCGCTGCGCGCCGAGGCGCAACGGCTCGGCGAGGAAAGCGACCGCATCTACGGCGTGCGCAGCGAGGGTCTGTTTAACCTGGAGCAGGATTTCATCGGCCTGGGCTGGATGGCGCGGCAGGTGGACCGG
>CAIJOU010000924.1 GCA_903822375.1 Candidatus Hydrogenedentota bacterium | reverse complement strand
CCACGTCCGTGTTGCCGTTGTAAAAGGAGGAACGGTCCGCCTCCCGGATGGAAAATGCCAGCACCGTTTTGCCGGCAGGCGCCTTGCCCTGCGGCGCGAGGCGCTCACAGTCGGTGTAGCTGGTATCGTTGAGTTTGCAGGCAAAGGCGGCGACGATTCCGTCACTCCACTGGAAATCCGGCGCGGGAAGGGTTTGGAGCGTTATGAACTTCTGACGGAACTTGGGCTCCGCCGTTACAAGGCCGCCCGCCGTGCCGCTGGGCCAACGGTCTTCATCGTAAAGCCACGACTCCATGCCGAGCCGGGTACCTTCGTCGGCGCAGGCGTTGATCAGGCGGAACCAGTCTTCACCGAGATACTCGGTGGCCAGGCCCGTGCGGGAGTGCATGAAATACCCGCCCATGCCCATGTCCTTGAGCACGCCAATCTGGCGGAATAACTCGTCCTGCTTCAATTCGCCGTTCCAGCTCCAGAAGGGTTTGCCGCGGAATTCGGGGCCGGGACTGGCAAACTGTCCGGCAAGGCCGGCTTCGGCGTGTGCCGAAGGGCCGGATATGAAGATGGAAAGGGTCGCGACAAGAACAAGGTGGGCAAGGGCAATGAGTTGCGGCCTGTTCACAAGGGTCATGGCGATGACATTCCTCTCGGTGGTGATAAACGCGGTGCCGTCTGCCGGGCTTCCGGGAGACACTGTCGTGATTCCCGGATAACATAGAGGATATTGGGAGACTGGCACAAGCAGAAGGGTAAGGCTATGCCCGTTCACTGGGTCAGCAGGACCGAATACTGGGCCTATCTTTTATCGAAAGCCGGTTGCGCGGAATTGCCCAGGTAACCCTCGACACGCTGCAGGGCTTTCTTCCAGAGCACTTGGGCCTCCCGGTCTGCGGGCTCTCCGGTCTTGGGCAGTAAGAACACGCCCGTGCCAAATTTCGTTACGCGCAATGCGAAGTACCGGTGCCCGTTGAGTTCAAGTTCCACGAGCATGTAGCAAAGGGCGGGGTCCTTGAGTTCATCTATGACGGCCATCACGACTTCCCGCAACGGCGCATCCATGTCGAGTACGAAGCTGCCGCCCTGTCCCGGACCGTCCGGCGCTTTCTTGAACAAAGCTTCGGGAACGCGTGGGTCGGCCATGAAGGGCGGTCCTTGGGGATGTTGCCGGTTGTAGGCCGTCTCGATCTGTTCGAGGGACCCGCCAAGCGTCTCCGCCTTCACGTGCGCTTGAACCCGTTGTTCCATGACGAACGCCTGACCTTCTTTCAACGGGCTTCGAGAGGTAACCACGATTCGCCCATGCGCCAATGCCCAGTTCAAATACCCTTTGCTGTTTTGCTTCAGCTTCTCCAGCGCGTCCACGAGGCATTCTTTGGCCTCGATGACGTATGGAAATTCAGGGCCGTCGCCAGACTTGGGCTGATAGTCCCGTTCCTGGCAAATCGGCACCGAAAATGCCCTTGTAAGCAGTATTACGGCAAGCGATTGCGTGACCAGTCCTTTGTGGAGGCCCATGGTGCTCTCGTAAGGCTCCGTATCAACCCGCTCCGATGACCGCAGGCTGGACAGCATTTCCTCCGTCACCGGCGGCGAAGGCTCCGCGGCAGCGGGAAGAATGGCCGACGAGGGACGGCCCAGATAGTGCTTCAACCGCTCCTCATTGGCTTTCGCCAAAGCAGACGACAGCGCGAAGTCTTCTGCCGTCACGGAATCCCAAACATCGGGCGCGTCCGATTTAAGCACCGTGAGGTTATAATAGCGCCGGCCCTGCCGGTCAATTACCTGACTCAGGCCGTAAGTCACGCCCGGGTCCTGTGTCTGGTCGATAATATCCATGATGATTTCGCGCAAGGGCGCCTTCTTCTTGAGAGTATATCTCCCGGCATTGCCCGGCTCAGCCGAACGCCTCAAGGAAATCAGGGCGCCCCAAGGCGGCAGGGCGAGAAATGGAATGTCCGCATACTGTTCATTGTAGGCGGACTCAATCTGTTGGAGCGCCTCATGCAAAGGCTCGGCGTCCACACTCACCCGGATGGGCCGCTCCATAATGTAATGCTCACCTTTGTGTGCACCGGGCCGGGCAGTGATCACAATGCGGCCCTGCAACAGCATCCAATCCAGACGGCCCTTGCTGTTCTTCTTGAGTTTCTTCAGTGCATCGATAAGGAGTTCATTCTCCTCCACGGCAAACGGGAAACGCGGGCTGTTGTCGTGCCCGACCGAAGGGTTGTTGGGCTGATACGCCCATTCGTCGCAGATGGCGATATGAAACGCCTCGGTGAGTGCGCGCACCGCCGAACCCTGATCAGCCATGCCATCCGCTATCGGCATCATGCCCAAAGGAGAGTTGGTGAGTTGATAGCTGATTTCTTCGACCCGGCTTGCGGCGCGCAAACTTCGGAGCGTTTTGCTGGTCACAGGCACGCGAGGTATAACGGTTCTTTCCCCCGACCCGAGGGCGAAGGCCGGGGCCGAGGCTGGCGTCAAGACAATGAGGAAGGTGATCACACTAAAGGCAGTTAACATCCGGCAATGGAGAAAGTGTTCTTTCATTTCTCATTTCCTTTCCTGACGACTTGCCACGCGCTCATTATACTCCTGTCCTTTCCGGTGGGGAACTGACTCGGGAACCCGCCACACAGGCAGCCAAGATTCAGAATCGACTATAATTGGCCATACATTGGACACGCCCACAACAGAAAGCCTGAATCATGCCCAGACAACACGCGCTATCCCGGACTGAACTGCTCATAGGCAAGGAATGCCTGGAAAGGCTGCGCCATAAGAAGGTGGCCGTGCTGGGAATTGGCGGGGTGGGAAGCTGGGCGGTGGAGGCGCTTGCACGCTGCGGGGTGGGACACCTTCTGATCGTGGACGATGACACCGTGTGTCTGACGAACATCAACCGGCAACTGCATGCGACAACGTCTACAATCGGCCACGAAAAGGTCGCAGTCATGAAAGAGCGGGTGCACGCAATCGACAAGAAGATTGCTGTTGATGCCCGATGCGTCTGTATTACCCCCGAGAATATAGGCGACCTGATCGACGCGCGGATTGACTATGTGATTGACGCCATTGACACCATCACCGCGAAAATAGCGCTCATCGAATACTGCTTCAACAGGGATATCCGCATCATCAGCTGCATGGGAACGGGAAACAAACTGGACCCGACCAGGT
>CAIJOU010000923.1 GCA_903822375.1 Candidatus Hydrogenedentota bacterium | reverse complement strand
GTCCGGCGCGAGGATGACGTGGTCCAGTAGACGGATGCCCAGCAGGGTCCCCGCCCGCGCGATAAGCCGCGTCACCTCATCATCACACCGCGACGGCGTGACGTCCCCGGAGGGGTGGTTGTGCGCCAGGATGATGCCGTTGACGGCCCCCGCCACCAGCGCGGCCCTGAACACGTCGCGGGGCTGCACCGGTGTCGAGTCCACCGTGCCCACGCTCACGAGGTGCCGCCCGATGGGCCGGTTCTTCGTGTCGAGAAAGAGGGCCACCATCTGCTCGCGGTCGGAAGACGCCACGTCACCCAGGTGCCGCGCCACGTCGGCCGGGGAAGTGAGCGGCGACACCTCGGCGGTGCCGTCCTGGACAAGCCGGAGCCGGTAGACGGGGATGCTGTACGGCGCGGCATCCCCCTTGCTCGTTGTTTTCTTGGTCATGATGAGCCCCTTCAGTATTCATCGGGCAGCAGCAGAGTGGTGGCCTGCCGATGATGGTTGTCGTCGATTTCCGCATCAGTGATGACCCACAGCTTCGTGCCGTCGGGCAGCGTGTAGGCGCTCATCAGCCGCGCGCCGCTGTGCAGGGCGGCCTCGTTGGCCGCCTTATCGGTTTCATCAAGGTCGCCCCAGAAGCCTCGGGCGTGACGACTGAGATAGTGCAGAGGGTCCACGCCGCAGGCGGCCAGCGCCTGCAGGGCACCGGGCGTACCGACGACGGGGCCGAGGTCGAACTGGACGTTGTGTGTTTCAGGGGTGTCGTTCTTCATGGGGTGTCCTTCCGCCCGCAGTTTTTTGCTACCTTCGCAAGGCGTTCCTCAGCCTTTGCGATATCCATTGAACTGGTCAGAACGGCCTGAACCTTTGCGCTTTCGGGGAAAATTCAGGTCGGGCGGTCCACGCGGCGCGGGGACCGACAGTCGATCGTGATGTGGTCGGTCCGGTAGTCGCGGCGCACCACTCGATGAAGTGGCCCATCCCCGCCCGGTTGCGGTGTCCGGCGCGGTTGTGCGTCGGCGGGCGGGAATGGGCATGCAGTGGGGAATGGGATCAGGCGCTGGCCGTGCAGGACTCGGCATCGGCTGTGTCGCCAAAGGCAGCGTCAGCCTCATCGGTATCGGCAACGTCGGTGGTCTCATCGGTATTCGCCGCAGGCTGCTTGCGCCCGCTACCGGACTTCTTCGCCGCCCCGTCCTTCTGCGTGGAGAATGGGTTCTCCCGCTTCGGCGGGACCAGCGGCTCCTGCTTCACGCTGCCGTCCTCGTTCTTCTCGGGCTCGGCGTCGAGCACACCCTGAACCCAGGTGTCGAAACCTCCATTCAAGAGGCTCATGCCCCGGTGCTCGGTGTCCTCGTAGGCCAGGCCCTCCGCGCGAATGACCGCGCACATGAACCCCGCGTTGGTGCTCGACCTGCCCACGAAAACTCCTCCGCTGGACAGTGCAGATGCCTTGAACGGCTGGCCCGTCAGCACGGCGGGGCTGAAGCAGTTGCGCAGGCGCTCGAAGGGCACCCACTCGCGGCTGAACTGGCCGCCCCCGTCATTCTCCTTGAGGCGCAGGTACACCTCCTTGTCAATGTGGCCGATCTGGTACGTGACCCGGCCACCTCTAGCCGGGTTCAATTTACGGGCTTCCGCCGTGCGAATAACCGTGACCATCACCGGGGCCGGGGATGCGTCGGTTACGGATTCGGGCGTGTCCGCCCCGCCGTCCGGCAGTTCGGTGTTCTTGTCTCTCTTCGCTTTGGGTTTGCTCATGGTGTTGTCATTTGCTCCTTGTGATTGGTGGCACGGACCGCAGGGCTTCGGTCGTCTCGGGGCC
>CAIJOU010000922.1 GCA_903822375.1 Candidatus Hydrogenedentota bacterium | reverse complement strand
GACCCTGCGGATAATACGCTGGCTTTCGGTGGCGTCGAGCGTCTTCTGGGCCTTGCGAAGTTCGACCGGGTCCAGCTTCTCCAGCTTTTTCCAGAGAATCGACAGGTTGCCCATGGCGATCTGGAGCGCGTGGGTCGGCTCTATGCGCTTGGGCTGGATGTCAATGGTCACGTAGCCCTTGAACTTGCTGCTCTTGAGGTAGAACAGGGCCTCCATCGTTTCCCACAGGTGCAGCGTGCCGGGAATCATATTGTCGTCCCAGAGCTGGTATCCGTCGCTGAAATACACCTGGAAGAGCTTGCTGGCACGGGTCAGGAAGGCGATGGACTCGGCGGGGTTCTCGCCGGCCATCAGCGCGTGGGAGAAGTTGAGCCCCACGCCGACGTTTTTCATGGCGATTTCCTGGCACATCGACAGGGCCTTGCCCACGGATGCGATGGTCAGCCGCTTGCGCGGGTCACGCGGCTTGTAGGCGATGGCCACGTTCACATCGGGCGACGCGTACTTGGCGATGGTCTTGATGGAGGAGATTACCGTGTTCCAGTGCGTTGTGTAGTCCACGTGGAAGGGGTAGTCAAACCCGTCGGTGTACAGCCGCAGCACCACTTCCGTGGTGCCCAGCGCACGGGCGATGTCCACCGCCTTGCGGCCCTCGTCAATGGCGGCGTTGCGCGTCTTCTGGTGCTGGTGGCCAAAACCGGCCAGCGCGAAGCGCCGCGAATGGCTCAGGCTCGCCGCAACACAGGAACAGGCAAGCCCGTAATCCTTGAGCAACCGCTTCATTTCCTTGACGGGCATTTCGTTGGTGATGTCATTCTGGCGGATTTCGACCGCTTTAATGCCCTTTAACTTGGCAATAGTCGAAAGCACGTCGGCCGTGCGCGGTGCATCACGATAACCTTCACTGCAAAAACCGTCATGCGCGTTCGAAAACACCCATAAGCCGGTAGCCAAACGCAGGGTCATATCAAATTCTCCTCGCGCGGGGTTTACCCAAGGTAAAACACCACATGCTTTTACTGCTTTTCGGGTTTCTCAAGCCTTCAACAAAGGGTTTAGATGAGGCAGGCATGTGAACACATGCCGGAAACCTTCGGAAAAATGAAGAAGGCCTACTAGGTACGCCGGAACTTTGCATACTGTACATGAATATCAAGAACTTGTCAATAGGTTCCCAAAAAATCCCGTTAATACAATAATTATGCTAAATACTCGCAAGCATTCGCCGCAAGTTTTGGAATAAATGAGGGTGAACACGAAGCCCTGGAAAACACCCCACCACCGCGCCCATCGTTCTTGGCTTGCCGTACTCTGGAGCCTGGTGCAGTTTTCCCCATTTTATAAGTATTAGACGACCTCTATTCAATTGGAGCCATTTTGGCCGTTTGGCCCTGGAAAGCAAACCAAGTAGTCCAATCTGGCATACCGAAGAGGCAGACAGGCCGGAAAACGGGAGGCGAATGCCCGCACGTCGCCGATCCGGGTGCCACGGAACCGACCCCGTCCCTCCGGTCACAAAGGGGGGGGCCCCGTCTGTCAAAATCAGATTCTACCGTCTGCTGGCTATGAACTGCTGGAGGGCCTTGTACTTGGGTGCCGTATTCGGATCTTGGTCCAGCCGTTCAAGGGAACCCCAACAGCCCCATTTCGTGTAGTTCAGGCAGTTCTGGTAATGGATGAACATGCCGCCGCCATGGGACTTCCATGCGTTCAGGTAACTCGTGTACAGCTGCTCCATGCGCGCGTCGCGATTGGCAGCGCAAAACAGTGCCGTGATGGTGGCGTTGTTCACCGTGCTGTAGTATCCGACCAGCGACTGCCCCCCCTCGTAGGCCACGAGTTCCAGACCGTACTTGGCGGCCAGGTTCGCGTTGGCCTGCACCCAAGAGTAGACCATCGGCAGTTCAGTGGCATAAAGCGAGGCGAACAACTGGTCCAAAGTCATTGCCTGAGTGGTGGCCTCATTGGCGGGACCACCGTACTCGGACCCGAAATAGGGGGCTATGGCCAGCAGGTCGGCGTGCTGGTAGGCGTTGTTGTAGGTCAGTTTTATCTCGCCAAAGTACCAGCCCGCCGCCTGCGTCGCCAGCACACGCTTCAGCCGTGCCGTGCCGCCCAGCACCCGCTCGAAAATGCTGAACATCTGGACACTGCGCAACGCCGTAAAACACGCCGCGGCGGCGTACTCACTCTCCGAACTCAACCCCATCGCGACACCCTGCTGCCGACAGTAGGTGGCCTGGGGATAGTCTCCGTTCCACGTCTCGTTCGAATACTCAATGTATGCGTGGAGGTCGGGAGCAAGCTGATCGCGCACCACGGTGGCGAACTGCGTCATGTAGTCATCCGTCGCAAGATGGGGCAGGTTAAACCACGGGTCGGCATGAATCGTGTTGGCAAGACTGCACATGACCTCCACCGGCGCACCCTTGATCGACCAACGCGCGTCCGTCAGCTTTGGACGGTCCGCCCAGTTCACCTGTTTCGAGTCGTATGTGGCCATCCAGTCCGTGAAGCGCAGCACTCTGTAATTCTTGATCGTGTTGAGGAACATCGGATGGAAGAGCTGCGTCTGGTAGCTGTCCTCAAAGGACCTGTAGTCGCCGTAGGGGCACGATGCCGCATCGGCATACCAGGAATAGGGGTCTTTGGTCGACCTGCCGCCGGGCATGATCACCCGGATGTCGCGAATATAGTCACCGGGGGTCGTCGCGGCAATCACCAACTGCCACCCGCCCTTGGACGCATCCACGCGCACCACGTCGCGGCCCGCCGTGCCGGAGACTTTTGTCGCGGCGCCCTGGTAGTACAGCGTGCCTGACCCGTTGTACAGCACAATGTAATCGCCGCTCGGATACGTGTTGACCTGCTCCCAGAACAGCAGGGTTCTCGCAACCTGATTCGGCTGGAGTGCGGTTACCCAGCCATTCGCGTCCAGCGAAAGGGTCCGTGTGTCCGTGGAACCCCAAAGTTGGGCTGATTCCCAGGCGCGGGAGGTCTTGAAGCAGTCCACAAAGGCCCATTCGGGGTTCCAATCGGAGATGGTGCCAAGATTCGTGCCCAGCACCGAGCCGTCGTTGGGATAGCCCGTCGTTGTTGCCGCAGCACCCGTGCCGCTGAGGGTCACAGCCACACTTCCAGACGGATTATTGGACGCGATGGTCAGGGAGGCCGAGCGCGCACCCGAAGCGGTGGGCTTGAACGTCATCGAGACGTTAGTAGAGGCGCCGGCGGCGAGCTGCAGCGGCAGCGTCGGCGAGGCCAGGGTGAAGTCCGCGGCGTTTGCACCCGCCAACGCCATCGACGTGACGTTCAAGGCGGCGGTGCCCGTATTACTCAACTGGACGGTCGAGGGCGCGCTCGTGGTACCGACGGAAACGTTGTCGAAAGACACGGAGGCGGGCAGAACCTGCAGCAGGGGTTGGGAGACCGTGCCGGTGCCCGACCCCGTCAGCGGCAACAGCATGGTGCCTGCCGGGTCATTGGACGTAATCTCAATCTGCGCGGCGGCCGGCCCGGGGACGCCCGGTTTGAACGTCACCGTGAGCGTCGTTGCAATTCCCGGTGCCAAGGTGTACCAGTCGGTCTCGTTCGACGTGAACGCGGCCGCCTGGGCTCCGGTAATCTGAATGTTGCTGGTCTGCAGGGTCTGCGTGCCCACGCTCAGGACGGTGAACGTTTTCGATGCGCTTTGCCCCACCGCGACGGAGCCGAAATCAAGCGGTGTTGGCGCAAGTTGTGCTTTCGGTCCGGTTGCCGCCGCCCCCCGGCCTGAAAGCGGCACGCTTACGCTACCGCCCGGATTGTTGGACCCAACAACGAGCGTAGCCGTGCGTGCCCCCACTGCTGTCGGCTTGCACATCACGGAAAAAGTTGCCGACGCGCCTGCCGCGATCTGCAATGGCAGCGCGGGCGCGGACATAAGGAAATCGGCTGCATTCGCGCCGTCCATTGCCAGCGAGACAACATTGAGGGCGGTGCCGCCCGTATTGTTCAACACAATGGTCGAGGCCGCACCCGTGGCGCCAACGACGGTACTGCCGAGGGACAGGGAGGCAGGCGATACCTGCAGCAGGGGCGGGGACGCAATGACGGTGCCCGAACCCGTCAGCGGCAATACGGTTGTACCCGCCGGGTCATTGGAAGTTACCTCAATCTGGGCGTTGGACGCCCCGGCTGCGGCCGGCTTGAACGTTACTGTGAACGTCGTCGATATCCCCGGCGCCAGCGTGTACCAATCGGCGTCGTTCGACGTGAATGCGGTCGCCTGCGGGCCTGTAACTTGGATGTTGCTCGTCTGCAGGATCTGGGCGCCAAAGCTCAGCACAGTGAACGTTTTCGAGGAACTCTGGCCCACGGCCACGGGGCCGAAATCAAGGGAAGCCGGCAAGAGCTGCAACAGGGGTTGGGAACCGGTGCCGGCACCCACACCGGTCAGCGGCAGCACGGTCTTGACCGCCGGGTCATTGGAAGTAACCTCAATTTGGGCGTTGGACGCCCCGGTTGTGGTCGGTTTAAACGTTACCGTGAATGTCGTCGATATCCCCGGCATGAGCGTGTACCAATCGGCGTCATTGGACGTGAATGCGGCCGACTGCGCGCCGGTGATTTGGATGCTGCTTGTTTGCAGGGTCTGGCTGCCGGTGCTCAGAACGGTGAATGTTTTCGAGACGCTTTGCCCGACGGCCACGGAACCGAAATCAAGAGCGGTCGGCGCGAGTTGCGCCTTGGGACCGGCGGCGAGCGTGCCCTGGCCTGCAAGCAACACGGTTGCCGTGCCACCTGAACTGTTGGACTCGACGGCAAGGGTGGCCGCGCGCGAGCCTGCCACCGTCGGTTTGCACACCACGGAAACACTGGCCGACCTGCCTGCCGCGATTTGCAGCGGCAGCGTGGGTGTGGAAAGAACAAAATCGCCGGGATTCACACCGCACATTGTCACCGAGGTGACATTGAGCGTGGTGGCGCCGACGTTGTTTAACCGTATGGTTGAGACTGCACTCGCGGCGCCGACGGCGACGCTGCCAAACCATGCGGAGGCGGGCGAGGGCAGTAGCAGAGGCAAAGAAGTCGTGCTCGTGTCGGAGCCCATGCCGGTCAGCGGCAGTATGACTTTGCCCGCCGGGTCATTTGAAATGACTTCAATCTGGGCGGTGGCCGCCCCGGAAGTGGTCGGTCTGAACGTTGCTGTGAACGTTGTCGAAATCCCCGGCGCCAGCGTATACCAGTCAGCGTCGTTCGACGTGAATGCGGCCGCCTGCGCGCCGGTGATTTGGATGCCGCTCGTTTGCAGGGTCCGCGTTCCGACACTCATCACAGTAAACGTTTTTGAGGAACTCTGTCCCACGGCGACGCAACCGAAATCAAGCGAGGCCGGCGAGAACTGCGCCGTTGCGCCGCTGACCGTCCCCTTCGCCGTGAGAGGCACGGTCACGGTGCCCGCGGGGTCATTGGACTCAATGGCGAGACGGGCCATGCGGGCACCAATGGCAGTGGGTTTGCACATCACCGAAACGCTTGCGGAGTCGCCCGCAGGAATCTGCAGCGGCAGCGCGGTCTCGGAAAGGAGAAAGTCATCGGCATTGGCGCCGGTCATGGTCAAAGAAGTCACATTGAGGGCAGTGCTGCCCGTGTTGTTCAACAATACGATCGAGGGCGCGCTCGTTGCGCCCACGGAGATCTCGCCGAAGGCGGCGCCAAAATTGACGTCGGATGGCGAGACTTTCAACGCAGGCACCGTTCCGGTACAGGCCGTGAGGCCGGTGGCCAGACACCCCATAATGGATGTCATGACAAGCACTGCCATGCAAATCGAACGATGGAAATTAACGGAAACAAGTTTTCCTGAGACCGGATTTCTTGGGGTGTGCACGCCAACCCGCAAGAAGCGCTTGGGTGTGATATCCATTAGTGACATATCCATAACGTCTGGGTTGCTTCAGTTTGCCCTTTTACCCGTGGGGGAGGGAGCCCTCTGTAGAACTCTTGTGCTCCGCACCCGGACAGTAAAAGGCGGATTCTAACTGCCGTCCTTTGGGTTCTACTTCCTGAATCACGTTCCACCTTAGCAACAACCGCGCCAATACTCTGTGACATTCACAACCCATTGCCCCCCAAATGGTTGATGGGAGTACTGCTCATCTCGCGGCAAACGCGGGGTAGAGCGAAAAACAACTGCCTTCGGAGATAATCCCTGCAAATGCGCTGAACAGGGGATGAGCCCGTGCGGGCGGGATGGCACAAGTGTGAGATCAGTCACATCTGTTGAGATTCTCCGCATGTGCCGCATTCAGCGAAGACCGTGAGGCAAGCGGTATGTTCTTCATACTGTCGCGCGCTCTTTTTGCTGTTCCTGCCCGGGTGCGTTTTCACGGTTTCACGATGCAAAGGGGGCCAACCCGCAAAAGAGTCCGCGTCCGCCGGGGCACGACCTTGAGACTTGTGCGCGATAACCACAAGCTCAGGTTGACCAACCGAAGGGCAATGGATGAAAATGCACCTCATGATTAACGACTCCACAATGGAAGAGGGGCATTTCCGCAAGAGGGGATATTTCTGCCCCGCGTGGCTGGGGGTAACGGTCCTGATGCTGTGCGGCATGCTGGCCGCCCCGGCACAGGGGACTCCGCCCGTGGTTCCGGGACGCGACACGGGACCAACGGCCGCCACCAGTTCCCCGAACGCGGCGTCGGCGCCGGAATCAAAGGTGCCGCAGGCGTTTCCCACGGTGCCTGGAAGAACGGGCCCCGTCAAGAGCGAAAAGCTCTGGAAAGGCGCCGCCCCGGACTGGGAAGCGCGGGCGCTGCTCTTCCGCATGCGCGACTCGGACGACCCGCAGGTGCGCGCGCGCGCGCTTGAAATGCTGCCACTGAACGAGGCCAAAGCCTCGGATCTTGAGCGCCTGTTCTTTGCCGCGCAGGACCCGCAGCCGTCCATGCAGCAGGCGGCATGGTCCTCGCTGGACCGTTGTCCGGAGAAAGACCTCTTCGCCTACGTCATCCGAACCCTGGCCTGGGGCACGGAGGACCGCGTAAGACCGCTGGACGCGGCGTTGCCGCGGCTGGGTCCCCGCCTCGAAAAGATGATGACGGCCACGCTGGAAGCGGAGATTGAAGCGCCGCGCCATCGTCGCGCGGCGGCCTACTGCCTGGGACGTTCCGGCATCGAGGCGGCCGCGCCGCTGCTGTCGAAATATGCGCAGTCGGAACAGGGTGACCTGGCGCAAACCTGTGCGGTGGCTTTGTCGATGCTGCGGTCACCCGGCACGCTGCGCGACTGGGAGGCCATGCTGACGCACCAGGACACCGTCATCCGCACCATTGCCGTGCGCGCGCTCGCGGATTTGGACACCACACCGGCACGGCGCGCACTGTTTGAAACGGCGTCGGGCAAGCGGGAGGCCGGACGGCCCGCGGAGCAGGAGGCGGCACGGATGGTCGGCCAGTGGCCGGAAGCCGATTCCATACCGGCGCTGATAGATATCATGCGGATGAACACGCCCCTGAATTCGCTGGTGGCGAAGCTGCTGCGCGAGAAGACAGGGCAGAATCTTGGAACCAGTCCGGAGTCGTGGGACCGTTGGCTCCAGCAGGGCGGACAAAAACGGGGACAGGCGGAAGTGCAGCAAACGCCGGAATAATCAGGAATTGGGAATTAGGAATTGAAGCGTACGAATTGAGGATGAAATGAGTGTGGGGGTGGTGACATGGAACTGACAGAATCACAACGGCAATGGCTGACGCTGGCTCTGGTTCCCGGGGTGGGCTCGACGTTGTTCATCCGCCTGCTGGCGCGCTTTGGCCGGCCCGAGGTCGCGCTGCGCGCCGCCGAGGCGGAACTGGCTGAAATCGTCGGGCCCCAGGTGGCGCAGCGCATCCGCCAGTACCGCGAGTTTGTCGATGTGGAGGCGCAGGAACGGCTCATGCGCCAATTCGACGCCCACCTGACCACCATGGACGACCCGGCCTATCCCCCGCTGCTGGCCGAGATCTATGATCCCCCGCTGGTGCTCTTCACCCGCGGCCAACTGCTCGACACGGACCAATATGCGGTGGCCATCGTGGGCACGCGCAAGCCCACCAACTACGGGCTCGGCATGGCCGAACGGTTGGGGGCCGACCTGGCCGCGCGGGGCATCACGGTCATCAGCGGCATGGCCGAGGGCGTCGACGCCGCGGCGCACCGCGGCGCCCTGAAGGCGGGCGGACGCACCATCGCCGTGGTCGGCTCGGGCGTGGACCAGGTGTTCCCCGTCATGCATGCCGACCTCATGCAGGAGATTATCCGAAACGGCGCGGTGGTGTCGCTGTTTCCCATGGGCATGCCCGCCATGGCCGGCAACTTTCCCCGGCGCAACCGCGTGATCAGCGGGATGGCACTGGGCCTTATTGTGGTGGAGGCGGGACCGACCAGCGGCGCGCTCATTACCGCCAGACATGCGGCCGAGCAGGGCCGCGAGGTGTTTGCCGTGCCCGGCCATGCGGGCCACCCGTGCAGCATGGGACCGCATGCGCTCATCCGCGAGGGGGCCAAGCTGGTCGAAACAGTAAACGATGTGCTCGTGGAGCTGAATCTGCCTGTTTCGGCGCACCAGCCGGTCCCCCCGGCGGAGCCGCAGCTGTCGCTGCCCATTGGGCAGGAGCGACAGGAAGCGGTGCGCGGCTGGACAGCCGGGCGTGGCGCGGTCACTGTAGGACAGCCGCCCTCGGCTGTCACGCCGCGTCCGCCCGTTTCGGCGGTGGAGTCGGACATTTTATCGATGCTCAATCCGGACGGCTCCTTCGTGGACGAGATTGCCCTGTCCTGCCGTGTCCCCGTGTCGGAAGCGCTGAGCGCGCTGACCATGCTCGAACTGAAGGGGCTCGTGCGCCAATTCAGCGGCAAACGGTTCGCGCCCAAATGAGCGCGCTTGCGGACAGAATACGGCGCGGCGAGCCGGTCAACGGGCCCTTGGGCATGCTGCTTGAGGCGGCGTCCTGGGTGCAGCGGGCAGGCATGGCGCGCAAACTGCGCGGGCCGCGCACGCGCGTCGCTGCGCGGGTAATCAGTTTCGGCAACATCACGGCAGGCGGCACGGGAAAGACCCCCGCCGTCATCGAGCGGGCTGAATTGGAGGCCGCCGCCGGTCACACCGTTGCAGTGCTGACGCGCGGCTACGGCGCCGCGCGCGTGACCGAGCCGCTGGTGCATCCCCCCCACTCGGCGCCTGACGCGCGGCTGCTGGGCGACGAGCCCGCGCTCATCGCGCGGCGTGTGCCGCAGGCGTGGATTGTGCGCTCGGCCGACCGTGTCATGGGCGCGCGGGCGGCAGTGGAACGGGGCTGCGACGTGATTCTGCTTGACGACGGCTACCAGGCCGTCGCACTGGAGCGCGACGAGAATGTATTGGTGGTCGACGCCGTCAATCCTTTCGGCAGCGGCCATATCCTGCCGCGCGGCATTCTGCGCGAACCTCTGTCGGCCATGAACCGCGCAACCCATGTCATCTTGACGCGCTGCGACCAGGCGAAAGACCTCGACAATACCGTGGCCATGGTGCGGACCCATTGCCCCAACGCGCCCATCCGCTTCACCCGCCACGCGCCCATGGGCTTTGTGCGGCTCTCCGACGGGGAAATGCTGCCGCTCGACGCGCTCCGCGGACAAAGCGCCAACGCCTTGTGCGCCATCGGCCATCCCGAGTCGTTCTTCCATACCTTGGAGGGTCTGGGCATCACGCTGGCCGAACGCGATGCCCTGCGCGACCATGCGGCGATCCCCGAAATGCTGCTGAACGGCCCGCAGACGGTCATTGTCACAGAAAAAGACGCCGCACGCATTCCCTGCCCCCCGGGAAACGTGCTCGCACTGGCGATACGGCTGGAGAACTGGCGTTAAACCAACCCCATAATTCTGCCCCAAACGCGAATTGTGTGACGGGAATGGAATATGGGAGTAATGTCTGCCATAATCTGGGCCGTTGCGGGATGCGGTCCATGCAGCTGTGCCGGAATGGTTGAGTCCGGCCCTGCGTCGACGGGATGATGGACGCTCCCGCCGTACAACGGTCAGCCGTGTGCAGTGTCCTCTTTCAGGACGCCCGGCACAAGGAGAAGAGTGCGTGGTCAAGAGAGCCATAATAATTCTACCGACAGGTGTGTTTTTCCTGCTGGCGTTGTGTGCCTGCCAGCCCATGCAGGGCACGAGCATGGCCATCACCGGCCAGATCCAGGGCAACGGCGTGGACGTGGGCTCGCGGGTGGGCGGGCGCGTGGCCGAGGTGCCGGTGCACGAGGGCGACACGGTGCAGGCGGGCGATGTGCTGTTGCGGCTGGAGGATTCGGACGCACAGGCGCTTGTGCACGCGGCCGAGGCGGACCTTGCCCGCGCCGAGTCGCTGGTGGCCAAGCTCGAAGCCGGGGCGACGGAGGAGCAGCTTCACCAGGCGGAATCGGCCGCCAAGACCGCCGAAGAGCGGCTGCGCATGGTTGAAAACGGCGCGCGCAACGAGGACAAACGCGCGGCGAAAGCCGCCGTTGACGCGGCCGCCTCGCAAAGCGCCAACACCAGGACCGACTACGAGCGGATCAACACACTGTACGCCCGCGGCGCCGTGTCACAGAGCGAGTATGACCGGGTGCGCACGGCCATGGACACCATGGCCGCCCAGTACAAGGTGGCCAAGGAAAAGCTCGACGCGCTGAACAACGGCGCGCGCGTCGAAGAGGTTGCCATGGCCAAGGCCGACTATGAGCGGGCCAGGGCGGCGCTGGACGAGGTGAAACGCGGCCCCCGCGCTGAGGACAAGGCGGCGGCAAAGGCCGCGCGCGACGCGGCGGCGGCCGCGGTGGAGCGCGCCAGGGTGAACCTGCGCGAGATGACGGTGACCGCCCCGTCGAAGGGTGTGGTCGAATCGCTTGACCTGCGGCCGGGCGACCTGGTGAAACCGGGCGCGGTGGCGCGCATCATAGACCCCGAGGATCTCAAAGTCACCGTCTATATGGGCGCGGCCCTGCTCGGCCAGATCAAGCTGGGCCAGAAGGTTTCCCTGACGGCGGACGCGCACGGCAGTGAGCGTTTCGAGGGCGAAATCTATTTCATCGCCTCCGAGGGCGAATACACGCCGCGCAACCTCCAAACCCAGGAGGAGCGCGTGCAGCAGGTGTTCGGCGTCAAACTGCGCCTCAACTCAAACGGCGGCAAACTGCGCGCCGGCATGACCGTGATCGCCCATGTTCCCGGCGGCCCGGAGAAGTAGCCCGTGACGGTAAATTCACTCGAAGACCGGCCCGTCATCATCCACGCCGACCAGGTGTCGCGGCGCTTCGGACAGTTCACGGCCGTGGACCATGTCAGCCTGGACGTGCTGGAGGGCGACATCTTCGGCTTCCTCGGCCCGAACGGGTCGGGCAAGACCACGCTCATGCGCATCCTGTGCGGCCTGCTCCGCCCGACCGGCGGCCATGCGACGGTGCTCGGCAGGGACGTGTACACCGAGAGCGAGGCGGTCAAGCGCAGCATCGGCTACATGTCGCAGCAGTTCAGTTTGTACAAAGACCTGTCGGTCATGGAAAACCTGCGCTTCTATGCGGGCATCTACGGCATCCCCCGGCGCGAGCGCGTGGCGCGCATGGAAGAGGTCATTGAAATTGTCGGCATCACGGACCACCGCAAGAAGCTGGCCGGAAACCTGTCGGGCGGCTGGAAACAGCGGCTCGCGCTGGCCTGCGCGCTGGTGCACCGCCCCCGGCTCATGTTCCTCGACGAGCCCACGGCGGGCATCGATCCCGTCGCCCGGCGCGACCTGTGGAACCTGCTTTTCGACCTGGCCGGACGCGGCGTGACCTTCTTTGTGACCACGCACTACATGGACGAGGCGGAGCGGTGCAGCCACATCGGCTACATCTACTACTCGAAGCTCATCGTGTACGGCACGCCCGCGGAACTGAAACGCCTGCCCGACGTGACCCCCCACGGCGCCGAGCGCCTTGAGGTGCGCGTGCCGGGCGTTG
>CAIJOU010000921.1 GCA_903822375.1 Candidatus Hydrogenedentota bacterium | reverse complement strand
GATCTCGCGGATGGCCGGGCGCGTGTTCTTGTTGTGCCCTTTGTGGACCCTGTCCTACTTCACCGGCACCTCGACCTCCGCCTCAGCGGGGACCGGCGCGCCGACCTCTTCGGATTCGGACTCGAAGGTAACTTCGGCCTGCTCGGGTTCTGGGGCGGGACGTTCGAAGGTGCACTTGTCACCGTCGCAGTACATGTCCTGCACCTCGTCGGTGTTGACGTTCTCGAAGTTGAGCGGGCCCAGCTTGGCCTTGGCGCGCTCGTAGACTTCCTTGGTGATTTCCTGATACGGGGCCTGGGCATAGCTATGGTCCCGGATGGGCAGGAAGCTGATGGACTTGAGGCGCGTTTCGTACAGCTCCAAGATCTGCGGAATCTCCTTCGCCTCTTCGGAATTGAAGGTGATGGTGGCGCTGACCTGGTTGTCGGCCCAGTAGTACTGCATCTGGGCGACATTCTCGACCTGCTCCCAGATGGACACGTCTTTCTTGGAGCGCTGGAAGAACTGCTCGTGCACGGGGAAGTAGACGACCCAGGTGTTGTCGCCGTAGACGGACTCTTCCAGCCGGTATCCCGCGCGGCGCAGCGGCTCGACGAGCGGGCTGGTCTTGTCGATGCGGATGGTGCGGTGGTAGTACTCGGAGTGGGCGTAGTGAATGCCCGGCGTGACGCCCGGCAGCAGCGACACGGTGCCGCTGGGCTTGATGCTGGTTTTCTTGATGCTCTCGGGCACGCACAGCCACTGGGAGTAGATGCGGTCCAGCTTGCCGATGTACTTGTAGCCCTCGTCGCACCAGCGGAAGTGCTCGCGGCGGCCGTGGCGTTGGAAGCTCTCGATGATGCCCGACTGGCTCAGGCCGATGCGCCGGTTGCGCAGCATGATCGCGTTGGTGCGCTCGATGTGCGTCGGGATCAGCGTCACGGTCTTGGCGTACAGGTAGGCGAACTTGAGCGTGCGCCGGTACTCGTCGAGCGTCTCATGGCGCGAGGGGAAGGTCTCCACGAGATTGCATATCTCGTAGGACTCCAGACTCTGCTCGGCGCAGGGATTGGTGCCGGCGACCTTGGCGTCGATGTAGTTGGCGCCGTCCTTGACGCGGCCGTAGGCGCGCGCGTTTTCGAGCCAGAAATAACCGGGTTCGCCGTTCTTGGCGGTCTGGCCGCCTGCACCGGCGTAGTCCATGCCCTCGCGGGCGATGATGCTGTTGTTGGATGCCCAGCGCCATGCCATCAACTTTTCCTTGTGCAGGCTGGGATCTTTCAACTGAAGGTATTCGGCGTCGTCGGGCTCGCCCAGGGCCAGCTCGGCCGTGCGGCGCACGCCGCCGGACACGACGCACTTGCCGATGACGTTCATGAGGTCTGTGATGTCGGTTGACGAGACTTGGTGGCCGGCGCGCGGCACGAGGATCTTGTCAATGTTCTGGATGCACTCGATCAGCGGCGCCGGACCGGGCGCGATGCCGCCGAAGGTCTTGATGATCGAACCGCGCTCGCGGATTTTCCCGTAGTCGACATGCGCCGGTCGGCGGGCCTTGCCCACGTAGGCGTTGAGCACGACGCGAACAAGGTCGGTCCAGCCCTCTTTCGAGTCCTCGACGACGTGGGTGTACTCGCCAATCTGCGGCACCTGAATGGTCAGTTTGCCCGCGCCCTTGGTGTCAAAGGCGACGCCCGTGCCTAGCATGGACAGGTCCATGAGGAAGCAGAAGGGCTCGGCGAAATCGGTTTCCAGTTCGTCGGTGGAAACGAAGGCGCAGTTGTTCAGCGCGCCCGAACCGCGTTCGTAGATGTAGTCCGAGCCCATCATCCACAGGCCGCGGCCCGGCGGCAGGAACTTGAAGTCCCACATGAGCTTGAACATTTCCTGGGCGGAACGCTGCGCCTTTTCAGGCTTCCACGGCAGTTTGAGACTCATGCAGTGGTTGTGCTGGATGGTGTAGCATCCCTCCACCACGCGCCGCAGGGTTTCCCAGTACTCCTCGGTGCGGCCCGTCCCGTCGTCTATCGAACGGGCATAGGTCCGCTTGAACGTGATATAGCCCAGCGGTCCCCACTGGGGCTGTTTCCCCTTGTATTCCCCCAAGAATCTTTCAGAGAGCTTGAATCGCTCGCGCACGGTAAACATGTTGGCCAGGCCTCCTAAGTCGTTTCTCTCTTCCTTGAAACTAACGCTGCATTGTTCCGTTGGATCGGGTCATACTTTGCGGTGCTGCGTGTGCACCCAGGGCAGACCGTCAACCTCCTCCACTTCATAATCGGCAAAGACGTTCGGATAGCGCTCTGCCACTATCCGGTACACCTCGCCGAACAAATACCGTATTTCCTCCTCGGCGTGCGGGTCGGTCCGGTTCTCAATCACATGGCGCAACGCCCGGAAATTGCAGGACCAGCCGATGGTGGTGGCGAGGCCGATGGGCGCCACCCGGCGGAACGCCGAGGTCAGTTTCTTCTTGACGTCGAAGCGGATCTCATCGTCAATCTTGTACACTTCGGCCAGTTCGCGCTGAATCGCCTCCAGGTGCTCGAAGGTGCGCGCCAGGATCGCCATGCCCTCCTCGTTCTCCTGAATCTGCACCGGAATATAGGCCGAAAGTGTGTCGAGCCGAACGAAGCGCAGTGATTCCTGCGACATGGCGGTGCCGGAACGATGCCGCACCAGCTCGTGGGTCACCACACGGCTGACATCGGCGAAGATGAAGTTTATCGTGGCATGTTCCAGCACGCTACCGTGACCAACCCGGATGATGTTTTCCAGATAGGCCGCGTTGCCCTGGCGCACACGGGTCACATTGGGATTGAGCCCCGGCTCGAAGGATCGGTAACACAGGCGGCCCATTACCTCACAGACACGTTCCCCGTCGCTCGGGGCATCGGTGTTCCACTGGGAAACGCCAAGATGGTCAAGATATCCCTGTAACCCTTCTTCGATCACCCGGGTCTCACCCACCAGAAAAACTTTCGGCTTCACAAAATTCATTCTTAGGCTGTCCTTACCATACGCACCATAGGCACCGGTGAACGTTTCGGAGAATCCGCACTTTCTCCGCAAGTCCATCTCCTTCGTTCATCTCACAAGGAGTCCGGAGTGGGGATGAAATATAGCAAGCGATTGGGCCGTTGTAAAGTGGGTTCTTGCTGCACCAGTCGGGAGCCGAATTAGCATTTTTAGCACCCACAAGAAATTTGCGCTCATCCAATATATTGTATGCTGTTAAGTTCTTAACAACCATATATTGTGTTAATACTTTGACTTGAGGAATTTGGCAACTCTCTAATAAAACCGCTTCTTATAAGCGTAGAATAGGGCAAGGTCGGGTCCTGAAGGGAATGCTAAGTCGGCGTTTGCTCATCATTTCCAAACATTTCATGAAGCCCCACGATCAAGTGGGAACAGCCACCGCAAACGCCAGGGAAACCGACGCGAGAATTGACCCCGCCTGACCTGAACAGGACAATCTTGCGCGAGTCTGACGTGCCCTGTTTCTCTTTATGTTGTATATAATTTCATGTTTCACGAGAATATACACAACATATTGTATGCACTTGCCTCGTGCTCCATTTCCTAGAGGGAGGCCTGTTGACACCCTTATTGCCACATTCTCCTTTTTGCCTTGCGCTGCCGCGCAACCCTGGGTCAGTTTTCCTTGCTATTGGGCGCTTCGAGCGTGTAGCCGCGCCCATCCCGAGCCCCGGACAGCGTCAGTTGACCCTTTTGCAACAACGCCCGAACACCGCCATGCTGGTCGGTCCGCCACAAATATAGACTCCTTTCGGTATAGCGGTCGGCCACGCCGCGCCCCAATGCCGGAAGCCTGCCTGTGTCGCGGGTGGACACGACCACGGCACTGGGACGAACGGCGTCGAGAAAGGTGGCACTGTTTGAAGTGGCCGAACCGTGATGGGGCGCTTTAAGCAGGTCGGCGCGGCAGTCCCGAACACTGAGCAGTTTCTCCGCAGCCACCTCAATATCGCCGGCGAAAAGCACGCGTCCCTCCTCCCACCCCAGCCGCAGCACCAGCGACTGGTCGTTTTCCTTGCCGCCGGGGATTCGGCCGTCGGGCGGGCTGAGTACCTCCATTTGGCCGCCCGGCAGGGGGATCTCATCACCGGTTGACACGCGATGCACAGGTACTCCGCGACGCTGGCAAGCGTCCAGAAAGAGGGTCTCCAAGGGACCGGGCTTTTCTCCGGCGGGCGGGAGCCAGGCACCGCGCACGGCGAATTGCTCAACGATGTAAATGAGTCCGCCCAAATGGTCGCTGTCCGGATGGGTGGCAATGACAGCGTCCAACCGGCGTATGCCATGGGCGCGAAGATAGGGTGCCACCACGCTCCGCCCCTGGTCGAGTTCAGTATCATCCTTGCGGTCGCCGCCGTCAATAAGCGCTGCCGCGCCGGACGGAGTGACAATGCAGGCCGCGTCCGCATGGCCCACATCGAGGAAGTCAATCCGGGGAAAAGCCGGCCGCAATGACCAGAGCAGCATGGCCGCCAAAGCACAGGCCGCCGTCACCGACCAACGCCGCCGCGTGGACACCGCATTGCCTGAAAGAAGCCTCCATGCCAGCAGGGCGGCGAGGAACCACAGCGCCAGAGCCGGAATTGTGGGCCGGGAAAGGACAACATACGCCGCCGGGGCGGAGGCCGCCCAGCCCACAGCCTGCTCTGTAAGCCACACCACCGGCCACAGGGCGTGTCCCGGCACAACCGCCGCCGCAGGGAGAACGGCCGCGAGGATTACCGTGGCGAAAATGAGCCACAGCGCCGCGCCAAGCAGGGGTATGACCGCCAGATTCGCCGCGAGCCCGGCGACGGGCAGGATATAGAAATGCCAAACGGCCACCGGCGCGGAAAGCATCTGCGATGCGGCGGTCGCCGCAACGGCCTCGCGGGGGCCGTGCGGAATTCGGGACAACCGGCGCACCAGCGGTTCCTGAAAAAGCAGCAGCGACGCCATGGACAGGTAGGACAACTGGAAGCCCAGATCGAACAGGCCCGGCGGTTCGAGGACCAGCAGCACGAAACCGGACAACCCCAGGGCTGTCAGCGTGTCGGGTTCGCGGTCAAACAACTCGTAGAGCAGCACGACCGCCACCATGAACGCCGACCGCAGCGTGGGGGGCTGGGCCCCTGCGGCCAACGCGAACAGGAAAACTGCGGCCATGGTGCAGGCGGCGCGCAG
>CAIJOU010000920.1 GCA_903822375.1 Candidatus Hydrogenedentota bacterium | reverse complement strand
GTCGAGAAGGGTGAAGGCATCCTCCAGCAGACCGCCAAGTTTGCGCGAACCGTGCAGCCCATTCAAAAGGTCATTCAGTCCGTTGACTTCGCCCTCGCCCTCCACAGGCGGTTCGCCCTCGACGGGTTCGCCTTCATTGCCGCCCAACAGCGCCATAATCGCGGCCAGGTCCTCACAGTCGATTGCGCCGTTGTGGTTGGCGTCGGCCACCGCAAAATCCTCCGGTTTCAGCAGCATGGCGACTTCATTCTGCTCCAGCACACCGTCCTCGTTGCCGTCCAGGAAAGTAATCGGATTTAGCGGCACCAAATTGGCCAGCGCACCCAGTTCGGCTGCATTCAGGCAACCGTCTCCGTCCTGGTCAGCCAGGGCAAAGAAATCAACGGCGACCGCGCTCGGGACCATGTTCATCAGCGGCGCCATCAGGTCGGCGATTTCGTCCTCACAGACACGGCCGTCATGGTTTTTGTCCAACAGCAGCGCCAGCGTTGGAAGCATGGACCGGAGATCCGGCAGCGGGCAGGCATCCACAACCTCGCCCTCGTTGGGTCCGCCTCCGATTATTATATGGCCGCTGATCAGCGCGCTCAAGTCCTCACAATCCAGCACACCGTTTGCATTGGTGTCGAGCATCACAAAGATTGAAGTGCTCACATACGGGCTGGCCTCAGACAACTGGATCAGGCCGTCGCCGTTGGTGTCGATGAGGCCCAGCAGATTCGTGTCGGGCAGCGTGACCCCCAGCGCGGGAAGCAGCGCCGGGATCAGGTCCAGCGCGGCACGGGTAATCTTTCCGTTGCCCCCGGCACCGAGAACGTTGAACACGATCTGAACTTGGGAAGTGTCCAGCCCCGGGATCAAACTGGCTATGCGGGTTATCTCGTCAATGTCGATCCCGCCGTCATGGTTTGCGTCGAGCACCGCGAAAACGGCGTCGAAGAGCAGGGAGTTCACACTGGGTATCGCACAGGGAAGCGCGGTCTCACCCTCCCCCTCCGGAGAGACGGTGGTGAGGTCGCCGCAGTCGAACGCGCCGTTGCCGTTGCGGTCCAGCAGCGCAAACTGTGCGGCGGTCACATACTGTGACACTTCGGAGTACTGAATGACGCGGTCACCGTTGGTGTCAATCTCGCCGAGCAGGTCCACGCCGAGCGCGGAGGCAATGGTTGCCAGCTCACTCGCGTCTATCTGGCCGTCGTGATTGAAATCTATCAGGGAGAAGTAGGACGCATATTCTGCCGGTATCGGATACAGTGACTGCAATTCGGCGAGGGAGAGACCATCGCTGTGGTCCATGTCGAACAGGGGTATAAGCACGCCGCCAAGCACGACCACAACATCGTCCGGAAGCGGGCAGACCGCCGGAGGGGTCTCACCCTCGGCGGGCTCTCCCTCGTTCGGGGGCGTCACGGTATCGGTGTCGCCGCAGTCAAACGCGCCGTTGCCGTTGCGGTCCAGCAGGGCGAACTGCTCGGCGCTGACATACTGAGCCACTTCCGAATACTGGATGATTCGGTCGCCGCTGGTGTCGATTGTTCCAAGCAGATCAATTCCCAGCGCGGAGGCAATGGCCATCAGTTCTTCAGGGTCCACCTGGCCATTGTGGTTGAAGTCGATGAGCGAGAAATAGGAAACATACTGGGCCGGTATCGGATACAGCGCCTGTACCTCGGCGAGCGAAAGTCCGCCGCTGTGGTCCGTGTCGAAAACCGGGATCAGCAGGTCGGTCAAGAACGGCAGAATGTCGTCCGGCAAGGGACACGGCGGGGGCGGGGGTGGGGGCGGCGTCTCTCCCTCAACCGGGGGGGTGACGGTGCCAAGGTCGGCGCAGTTGATCACCCCGTTGCTGTCTTTGTCCAGCAGGGCAAACTGCGCCGGTGTCACGTACTGTGAGACTTCGGCATATTCGATGGCGCCGTTTCCGTTGGTGTCGACCATCGACAGCAGGTTGCCGCCGGGAAGCAGCGACAGGAACGGGGTCAATTCCGCTATGGACACTTTGCCATCATGGTTGGCGTCGGCAATGTCGAAATACTGCGCCGGAATTCCGGCATACAGCACGCCCAATTCCGTGAGTGACAGCCCTCCGTCCCCGTTGGCGTCCACCAACGGAAACAGAATGCCCAGCACGGTTGCCGGGTCGCTGGGCAGGGCACAGGTGTCGGCCTGAGCCATCATGCCGAGAAGCGCGGCAGCCAGTAAGACCGCGATGGCCGTCATCCGCACACATGTTGACTTCATTGCGCTGCACCCTCTCTGGATAAGAAGACCTTCTATGGCCAACAGTCCCTGCATTTTCTGCAACAAAACAGATCACCGACGCTTGATTCAGGACGGTTGTAACAAATGAACGGTTCGTTTGTACACTTGTACTGAATAAACCTAGCACACCAAGCCTGACCTGTCAAGGCAATTCCAGTTTTCAAAACTCGAAAATCCCGCATATGCCAAGCGGAAGCTTTGTAAATATTCCCTGTTCGATTCGGGTCCTGTAAATCACGCCTGCCGGAAATGCTTGCCCATTAGACACTTGAACCATCCCCCCGCTATGATGACACGATTAACCTGTCGGGTCTGTCTGTATATATGTCGTGGACACGCCCGGTATAAAAGTGAGGGCCATTTCCCGTGAATACCGGTTTCATCGCGCGTTCTGCCGCGCATGTTGTGATGCTCCTGCTTCCTGCGGCCATGCTTCTTCCCGCCGGACCTGCTCAAGCCGATCCCCTGTTTGGCGGCGGGAAAAAGGACGCCCGCACCGTAACGACCGATACCTGTGAGATGGACATACAGAAGAATGGCGCCATCCGCATTCGGGATGTCAACGGCGATACCATCTTTGAGAACGCCGCGCCCACGGTGACGCTGGAAGGCGATGCCAAGCCGCACACGCTTAGAGTCATCGCCACCCAGACAGAACGTTTTTCGGCGCATGACCGACTGGGCGAGGGCCAGGGCATGGCCTACGCATCCAAAGACTGTCAGTGGTTTCTCACAACCTATCCGGGCAAGCCGTACATTTCGGCCCACGTGGCCTACCACAACAAGGGGAAAAAGCCGGTCCGGGTGAGCCGGTTGTCTCCCTGGTCTGTGGGCACCGCCATGTCGGGTAGGCTGAACCTGGGAGCACAGGCCGCCGAAACGCGCCTGCTCGACAACGGCATGCTGTTCCGTTCGTTCAACGATTACGCCGGGGTCGGCAAGGGCAAAAGCAATGCCCAGTGGAATTTGGCTGCCTACAACCCCGTGTCGGGCAGGTCGCTGGTTGCGGGATTCCTGACCAACCGTGTCGCGCATGGGCAGATTATGATCGAGCGAACGGAAAAGGCCGCCGCCGACAGCTTTGATCGTTTCTCCGCAGACTGCGTCTACGACCCGCCCGCTGAGGTGCCCCCCGGCGGCACGCTGGAATCAGAGGTGCTGTATCTGGCCGTGGCCGAGAGCAACGCTCTCGTGGCGCTGGAACGCTACGGCAAGGCCGTGGCCGTGGTCAACCGCATCAACCACAAGCCCGCGTTCGTGCCCAATGGCTGGGATTCATGGAACACCAAATACCACAGTGACATCAACGAGACTATCGCGCTGGAGAACCTCGACTTTGTGGACCGCAATCTCAAGCGCTACGGCTGGACCCACTTCGCCCTCGACGACGGATGGCAGCAGGGTATCGGCGACTGGGAGGCCAATCCGGAGCGCTTCCCCAAGGGCATGAAGGCTTTCGCCGACGAGGCGCACCGGCGCGGCATGACGACCAGCCTCTGGCTCAACCCCTTCACCGTGGACAAGAATTCCACATTGGCGAAGACGCATCCTGAATGGATGCTCAACCCGAAGGCGGGGCTGGGCCGCATGATCGTCGGTGACAAGTTCATCCTCGACGTGACCCGGCCCGAAGTTTGCACCTGGGTGCAAGACCTCGCGAAGAAAGTCACCCAGAACTGGGGATACGACGGAATTGTGGAGGCGGACTATGTCTATTTCCTGCTGCTGGCCGAAGGCCACGCGAAACCGGGCCTGACCAATCTTGAGGTGCTCGAGCGCGGCATGGCCGCATTGCGCGACGGCATGGGATCGGACAAGGTGCTCACCACCATGACGCCGCAACCGGTCAACGCGGTGGTCGCAGAATGTATTCGTACCGGCTTTGACTGCCGGCCCATTTGGAAGACGCCCAGTCTGAAGGACCCGTGGGGCGGTGTGGATGCGCTCACCAACACCATCCGCCGTTTCTACATGTTCCCCTACCAATGCCAGCCTGATCCGGACTGCGCCTATTTCGGCCATGAGGACACCTATGCACGCTGGGGCGTGAAGGACAACTTCCCGGCCATCACCCGCGACCAGTCCATCGCGTGGCTCACCGGCGCGGCACTTTGCGGCGGCGCGGTCAAAATTGGCGACGCCTTTGCCGACCTAAAGCCCGACGAGACAGACATCCTGCGCCGCGTTCTGCCCGGACCGCCGCGGCCCGCGCGCCCGCTCGACGTGTTCGACGAGAAATCCCCCCGCATCTGGTCGCTGCCGCTGGACACGCCCAGCGGCCCATGGCTCTTTGTCGGACTGTTCAACTGGGAGACTGACGCGCCTGTCGACATTCCCATCAGCGCCGGACTGCTTAGCCTGGACCCCAACGCCTACTACACCGTCTTCGACTTCTGGGCCGGACGCTATCAGGGCACCTTCCATGGTGAACTTGCCGTGCACGTCAATCCCGGCTCGGTGCGCTTCTTTGGATTGCGGCTCGCGGGCGACAAGCCCATGTTCGTGGCATCAGACCATCATCTGCTGCAGGGTGCACTGGACCAGCACGACATCGTCTGGGACAACGCCACGGCCACTCTCTCCGGCGAATTCAACGCCATCGCCGACACGCCCTACACGCTGTGGTTCATGGCGCCCGAGAAATACACCCTGAACAACGCCACGGTGTCCTGCGGCCCCGTGGAAAGCGCCCGCGACGGCCGCGCGATCACGGTGAAATTCAACAGCGGTATCGGTGGTCCTGCAAAGTGGTCGCTAAGGTTCAAGTAGGTGGAGAATCTTCTCTCCCCATCTTCATTCCTGATTCCCTGAGTTCCTGATTAATCTCCGGCATCCATTGCACTGTCGTACAGCCTGATGAGAAAGGTTAAGAAAGAGGACTGTTTATGCTAGCCAACGTGATCGTCGTTGTCCTAAGCTCCCTTGCCGCCACCCCCATCATCCATCAAGTGCCGGGCCAGGCCGAGGTGGGCACCGTCGAGATTCACGGCGTGGCCGCGGGCGCGTTCAACCCGGCCCACTGGGAAAACGACACGCTCAACCTGGTGCCTGAACTGCGCGACCCGCTTCTGGTGCCGCGGCAGTCGGGCGTGTTCCGCAACATCTATGCGCCCTCTGCCGTGCAGACGCCGACGGGGTGGCGGCTCTTCTACGGAGCGTGGGACGGCGTGCCGACGGGCAACGACCGCATCTACTGCACCGATACAACGGACTTCATCGATTTCGGTGCGCGGCGCACCGTCATCGAGCACGGCGAATTCGTGCACACCTGCAATGTGAATGCGTTGGGCCGACCCGACGGCGGATTTGAACTGGTGCTGACCGCCTATCCCGATGCCAAGGGCGACAACAAACCCGCCTACTTCTCCAGCCCCAACGGTGAACTGTGGAACGGTACGCCCGCACCGTGCGCCGCGAAGCAGTCCGACATCGTGCACGTTGACGGTTACGACAAGTACGAAGACGCCGACATCAACGGCGTGAACGTCATTCTGCGCGAAGGCGATGCGCTGCACCTGTATTTCAACAATTACAAAGACTTCGGCCATGTCTACCGCGCCACCGGCACGGACGGCAAGGCCTATCAGTTTGAGGGCACCGCCCTCGAATGCCCTTATGCCGTCAACGACGTCAAGAAATTCGGTGCGCCCGACGGCCCGCGCTACCTCATGGGCCTGCACATGAACCGCGAGGGGCTTTGGTATGCGCTTTCGAAGGACGGCGTGAAGTTCGACAAGGAGCAGCCGCTTCTGACCCATACGGGGCCGCAGGACAAATACATCGTCGCGCTGGGCTGGGTCGTGCGCGACAACCGCCTGCTCGGCGTGCTCTACGGTGCCGGTGCCGTGCCCGAACTCAACCGCAACCGCATCTTCGCCCGCTGGCTGCAAAAGCGCGTCGTATTCACGTCCAACGACGGCACCCGCATCGAGCCCGAGGCCGCCCTTGGCCCGGACCGCCAAGTCCTGCGCATCCCCGAGGGCATGGAACGCAAGGGCACATTGCAGGTCTTCGCCGAAGACGGCAAGACACCCATCGGCGACCCCATCCCCGGCACGCTCAACCCCGGCACAGTACATGAGTTGAATTGCGGCACGGAGTAATCGTAACGCCCGGCCTTGTGCCGGGCGTTATCCGGTAAACATCCGCGATTCCAGTGATGCCCTGCAGGCAGGAGCATGCCTGTCAGCCGCGCTTTGCGTGGCACTGACGAAATAGGCATTCAGACTTCCCAATCGACTGGAGAGTCTCCTACGGTGATAATGTCATTCGTTGTCTCTGTGGAGGTCATATACCATGAGAATGCTTCTTGTCGGGTGTGTGATATTGCTTGTTCCATCGTTCCTCGCGTGTGCAGGCGAAATAAATCAGACTCCACCTTCGCCAAACGCCAGCGAGGAGTCTTCGAGTAATGCTCTTGATGAAGACTCCCCTTCACTGAACATCAATAACATCGTCACAACGCTGTCCGTCGAAAGGACCTGGGTACGAATCGGCGAGCCCATTACCGTGAGCCTGAACGCTACAAACATCGGAAACAGAGAGATCGAATTCTACTGGACTGACAACGAAGGCGTTGGGTTCTCTATCGATGCGGTGGATGGCCACGAGGTACGTTATGTCGGTGGACTCAGACCACCACAACCGCCTCCTCTGATAACAATACAGCCAGGATGTACCACCACATTGCGTGTCAGCGATTTGACCGAGGAATTCTTGGTCAGCATACCGGGCCAGTATACCGTGTGTTCCCGTTCTAACCCGCAGCACCGTTCTGTTCCAATGCCATCGAACGAAGTGACCGTGACGGTGGAATCCGGTGAGTTGATAAAAGTTGATAAGGTCCTGTCGCTCGTACTGCCGATGCTCCCTGATGGTTGGACGATACTTACAAGAAGCCGTCATGAGAGTAAGTCTGTCATTCCAGTCGGGCGAAAAGAAGTTGGGGGCTGCTGGGTATCTCTGTTTGGTGAGGGATTCTGGCTGAGCAGAGGCAAGTCTCAAAGGGTAATCATTTGGCAGACGGACATACCGGCTGAGCCTGACCAGAACTATGATTATAGGAACAATCATTTCTTTGATGGATCCAGCGAGTTCATCGGCAAGAGCAAATACGGCTATTTGTACGTTTTGGCCGTGGTTGGCCCAACCGACCTAAAATACTGTTGGCCCGACCCGATTGCCTCGCTCAAGTCCGTGCTCATGCAAGAGTGACCTGAACGGCCCAAGGCCGCCGGAACGGTGGCGATATGCACTGCGGGGAACTTGCCTGTCCTGTTCTTTTGGGCTTCTTCCGCCTGACTGGATCAACGGTGGTTAAAGACGTGCAGTGCTGGCGGTTTCAACAGGCGCACGGGCAAATACATGACAATGTCGCGTCGGGAATGACTGCCTATAGGAGAAAGATATGTCCATTCCAAGACTGTGCTTGCTAACTCTTGGCGTTTCTTCAGTACTATTCGCCGCCGAACGCCTCCCCGACCGTTGGTGGCCTGAGTTCCCCCTTCCCGCCAAGTTGCTCGTCAGTGAACCTCTGAACGGTCTGCCGATCGATGAGGGCATGGTCTTACAGACGCTGTGCGGGCTGACGGCGTACACGGTACGGCAACAGGGCGGCGGGCAGATGCTTTGGTCGGGAACCAAAGGCATCGCTTCCTACGAGGAATGGCTCGATCGTTTTACAGCACATTCGAGAACGCCGGTGGATCGCGCCCCTCGGAAACTTTGGGATTGCGTGGACCACTACCGCGACCTTGGGGTATTGAAAGGATACGTCCTCTATCACGCCGACTCGGAAAAGAGAACGCTGTACGAGGGCAAGCCGGGCGACTGGTCTGTGAATGTAGCCACGGCGTTGTGCGCGCCGCTGGGCGGCATGGCGGTTGAGGAGCATTTGGAAGAAACGGCCAAGGCGCACGGACTGAAACTCCTGGCGGATGTGCGGGGAAAGGATGAGACCTGGCTCTGGAAGGAATATGGCGACAAGCTTTCCCACCAAGTGCTGGGACGGCAGGACCCCAGGAACGCCGTCATGCGCGACGCGATCGTGGCGATGAGCGCGCCCCTGGTGTCGGCACCGGGCACACTGTACAGTTCGGCGCTGCGCGCCATGCGGCCCGGCTCGCCCATCCTCGGCTGGGGGACCGGCATGGAGGACGAACAAACCGGCCCGTCAAGCCGCTGGGGACTCATTCAAACCGCCACCAACTGGTGCGTCAACCTGGCGCCCTGCTCCTCGGGAAAGACGGGGCTGGACTATCCCTTCAAACCGTTTGTCACCGCTCCGCCCACTGCTGAAAAGGATGATCCCAACACGCGGTATGTGTCTTTCATCATGAGCGACGGTGACAATGTGCAGTGGCTCATGTTGAATTTTTGCGAAGGACCCGAGGCAAAGCAGTACTGGGCAAGCCCCGGGCGCGGCAGGATCGGGCTGGGTTGGACGCTGTGCGCGGCGGACCTGCTGCAGCTGTGCCCCTACACGCTCGACTACCTGCGCGACACGGCCACCCCCAATGATGACTTTCTACTATTCGGCGGGGGCTATTATTATCCGGACTGGTTTGGAAAAGACCGCGGCGCGCCCGAGCTGCTCGCCCAGCACGCCCGGCGTCTGGGCAAGTACATGGACAAGTGCGGCATCCACTCCTTCGCAATCAATGCACAGGACTGGGACGGTGCCGAGACCATGGCGGCGTATGAAAGCTACGTGCGCGAAATGCCGGCACTCAACGCCATATTCGCCATCCAATACGCCCCCTATACGGCGGGCGGCGGGGCGATCAAATGGATTTCGCGGAATGACGGCCGCGTGCCGGTAATCTCCGCGCGCAATGCGATCTGGGCAGGCCGGGGTGAAGACCCGCGCGAGGGCACCCCAGGACGCGTGGCGGCCATGCTCAACGAGTGGGCGTCGAAACCCGTGCAGAAGCCCGAAGACCGGGTCGCGTGGGTGATTGTGCACTGCTGGTCTTGGTTCAAAGATGCTGCCCCCGGCAGCCCTGTTTCCGCTGAGGAAGTCGACCAGGCCAATCCCCCCGCCGACGCCGCGCGCGGCTATCTCCCAGCAACCTGGTGCGCCGCCCGGCTTGCGCCCAACATCTGCGTTGTCACACCGAGTGTGCTCTCCGGAAAGCTTGCGGGCGGGTCATAACCTACGGGCGATTCATCGTTACCCCGACATAGTCTCCATGCGGCGGAAATACTCTTCTCTGCACATGCGCTCCACGTCCCGCAGATTAGCAAACGCTATATTGAAGTCGTCCTGGGCCACTGTGAAAAGGCCGTGGCCGTAGACTATGACACCCCGCCTGCCCTCCATGGCGGGGGGAAGCGTGTTGCACAGCCCCGTCAGTCCCGCGCCAACTTCGCCGGGAACAATGGGAATGTCGTAGATGAAGCGGGGTTCCTTGCACTTGATATGGCATTGGCCGCGTGTCGGGCAGGACTCCTTTTCACAGTCCATCGAGAGTATCACCGAAAACTTGGGGTGACCGTGGAGTGGCGCATTCATGCCCGTGCTGAGAATGATCGCGCGGTGGGCTATGAGTTCGCTCGAAGCCGTCACGCCCGCATAACTCGACCCGTCAAGCGGGCAGGGATCGATGCATCCCTCAAGTTCATCCGGGGAGGAGCCTGTCTGGCTGATGTAGAGCGTGTCGGCGTACCGGCACGAAATGTTGCCAAAGAACGAATCCACCAGATGGCACTCGACGGTTTTGCGGCCCGCCTCGCAGAGCGCCCGATAAACGGTCTCTTCACCGGCTAACGGCACGACCGTCAATTGCGGCGGCGTGTTCGGTATTTCTTGCAATTGCCGCCGGGCCACTTCCATCACGCTACGCTGTTCGGGCGAGACGCCGCCGTAGCGGCTGTCATAGAGATAGTCGGAGAAGAACTTCACGTAGCAGGCAAAGCAGAGCGAACTGAAGAAGACAAAAGCCTGTTCGGGACTGACCGTGCCCCACGGAGGCGTCTCGGATGGTGCCTGTCAGGGGTTACCGGGACATGATGCACATGCGCCCCGAAGTTGGCGAAGCGGTGCTGACGAGGGGACCGGTCATGAAAAGGAGCGGCATTTCCGGTTCGCGCCAATCACAAGCTGCGAACGGGCGCAGAAAGGCCCCGGCCAGACCCTTGCCGCCTATGCGCTTATGGTAGAGCGTCTCGTTGCGGCACACGGCCTTGTGGATGTGTTCCGTCAGGTCTATATGGAGTGTCTTGCCCGTCCAGCCGTGCATGGGTATCGTCCTTGGATCGAATTGGGCGTCATCTTCACTGTGAAGTGGTGTGCCATGCCGCTGTTTCGGCAAGACTTGGCACAGATTGGCATTATAGTTGCAATGATGAAGGCCGGACAAATGGATGCCGCCCGCGACCGTACTCACCGCCTGCGGCACACCCGGTCCCTCATGGCATCGTCGGGTTTCTCCCAAAGCAATGGCTGAATCAGAATGCCCTCAAGATCATGGGCAGCCGGGGTGGCGCTCGGCACGGTGGACACCATCGAGCAGGCCATGTAGTCCCTGCCTTTGTCCGTTGCAATTTCTGGCGCGTGGCCCGGCTGTTCCTCAATACGGTTCGCCGCGGGGTCGCCGAAATTGAAGGGGTCTTCCGAGATATAGAGCGAGACGCGGCTATAGTCGATCCCGCTGACCCAGAGATAGTAGTAACCGTCACGGTAGAGAACGAAAGGCGATTCGGCGCACTGGTATCCGCCGGGCGGCGGCCCCATGACGCTGGTTGGTTCGGACCAGTGCAGCAGGTCCTTCGATGTGCGCACCCGGACGATGGTGTTGAGGCCCGGCATTCCGGGATACTCCCCCGCGCAGGCGTAATAGATAAGGTAGGCGCCCACGCGCTCGTCCCAGAACACACAAAAATCCCGATCATCCCGCTCGCGGAAGGCCATGTTCTTTTCAGGCAGTTCCGGTCCGTCATAGGGGCGCCAAACCGAAAGATCGGACGTGTTGCTTGTCAATACGCGAGCGCAGTTCTCTTTGAATTCGGAGGTTCCCAGGTAATGGAAGTAATATAAGAAGGCCGTCGTTTGTTCTCTGTTCCAGATGACGGCAGGTGCCCACATGAACGCCTGTGGAGATTCAATTTGGTACGGAATCTTGTCGAGGTGCTTCATGGGCGCTTCAAGTGAGTCTCCGGCCGCGTGGAACAGCGCATAGCCGTCGCTCAACTCATACCCGCTGCCCATGGTGTCGGGACCCTCGCCGAAAGTGCCGATGCAGTGCCAGCGTCCCAACTTGTCCTTGAAGAGTGAGAAATCACTGTACAGGGGCTTCTCACCGCCGACCAGCCGCAGGGATTCCTTCCACGGCTTTGACGCCCGCGGGATCTTCAGTTCCTTTTCTTCCCCCTTCGCATTCTGCTGAACGACTGCGACGCCCACGTCATCAGCGGTTGCGTTGGCGCAAGCAAGTAAGAACATCAATGCCGCAGGCAATACAAGCTTTCTCATCGCATATCCCTCACTGATCCGTTTCCCTGAACGGCGCCTGCTCAATCCAATGTCACCGCGACAGAGCATTGCATCAACCCGTTTTCCATACCGTAACAGGCCCTTTCAACCCGGAAGCAAGGGCGGTGTCCGCAGCATTGTATGTTTGGTAATTGTTGTTGACCAGGTTGCCAACGCGTATCCGGATGGTATTTTCGCCTTTCCTGAAGGCTCCCGTGTCAAAGATAAAGGGAGCCCACAGTTTGGCGCCAATTGGTTTGTCGTTGATCCACACTTGGGCCAGATGATCGACAAAGCCAAGGTCGAGTTGCATGTTGTCGCTGATGTCGTCCAGCGTGACCGTGGTTGTGTAATCCAGCAGGCCGGCGAACCGTTTCGGCATTTCGCTCCAACTGTTCCATTCCGTCAGCGCGTGCATTACTCCATCATTGAGCCAGGCATCTGGAAGTTCAACCGGGAATTCCAACACCGGCTGCACTTCCTTTTTCACCGTTACCTTCCACTCTCCAGCCACTTCAACGACCTTGGTGCGTTTCGTGCGTTTGAATACCGGAACTTCCAGGGGTGATCGCCGTGGGTCAAAGACGAGCCAGTAGGCCTGGTTAGGTTCAAAGCTTATGTAAAGTTCGCTGCCGCCCCCAATATCCCTGCAAGCGATGGGCGTTATGTCGCCAGTCTCGCAGTTCCAGACGGAGGCACGTCCTTTGACGTTGGAGACTCTTATAAGCGACTGCTGACACGTTTCGCTGTTGTTCACCAGCCAGAAGAAATCGCGCCCGTCAATCCTGCGGTTCGTCTGCAACATCTTGAATCCGCCGTCGACGAACGAAATGCGTGACTTAAGCCCGCCAGACTCCCTGCTTATGGCATCAGCAAGCGTGTTACCTATGTTGTGAAAAGAGTCCGTGGCTTTAAGTTCCTGCATAAGCGCGGCAATAACCGGATCATTAAGGCCTGCCTCAGGAGAGCCGGTTGGCAGCGTGCCGAGGGCATAAACATTACCGCCCGCCTTCGCGAAGACGACGAGCTTCTTTGCAAAATCACGGTCCAGCACAACCAATGGGGGCAGGACAACGGTCTTGAAGGTCAAGTCTCCCCGGCGCAGGAGCCTTGCCTCCTGTTCCAACTCCTGCAAGTAATGCGTGTCGGCAATGAGATACTCGATACGGTTAGCAGTCAGCAGTTCCATAGCCTCGCTGTAAATGCGGTTCATCTCCTGCACTTCCTTCGAGTACAGTCCGTCAAGGTATGCAACATGACCGGACTCGGGACTCCAGAATATCTTCTCCGCATCCCCGAGCAGCGTCCACACGCTTTCCTGCGGATGGACAATCAGGACATCCGGGACAACATTGCCGCAGGAGTTGACGTAGGACGCGCGGGAGGTGAAGTCGGACCACAAGTTGAAATACCCAAACATGGGGTTCTCGTCATACCAGTCGGGCGTCCACACCTTCAGCGTGCGCGTCATAAACACGCCATGGTGGGATATGTGCGAACTGCCGAACGCCACCGCGGCATTTGTGCCCTGTTTGAGAATGGCGGTGGTGAAGTTCTCCCAACCACCCGCACCAAGCAGTTCGCACAGCATGCGCCGTTTTTCGAATGCGGCAACCGAAAAGGATTCCCTGTAATCGTGGGGGTTGAACGTGTTCGGGCCGAGCGCGTCCATACCGGGCATGGAATAGGCCCGTTGAATGTCCATATAGGCGCCCACGCAGGAGGCCTCAGACTGTAACGTCTGCTCCCACACGTGCCCGGTGTAATACAGGCCGTATTGGGCAAGATAATCGCTGACCCCCTGGAAAAAGGCAGCGTAACAGTCCGAAAAGGCCTCATACCAGTCGCAGCGCGCGCGCGCGTACAGCCCTTCAACGTCCTCATCCAGCATGAGCGGGAGCCATTGCTTGACGTCGCGGCCTTCACCGTGCTTCTTGTAGGCCTCCGGCATGTCCTTGGACCAGACCAGCCCGTTGCCGTTGCCGTAGTTTCCTTCCGTGTCACAGAATGAGCCAATGATGTATTTGCCAAACTTTTCGCCATAGCGCTTCTGATAGGGGACATGGGCTATGTCGATAAACGCCTTTGCCAGGTCCTTGTTTATGAAATTGACCGAGCCGCCGTCCTGTTTCGTGAAGGTGTACACGCGCCATTTCTGGCCGTCATCCGGCACGGTCCATTCCATGTCGGCATGGTCTTCCGAGATTATCCGCAACGTCGCGCTCTTAATGGTGGCTTTCTTGTATTTCCCCCGAGCCTCGGGCAAACGCCAGGGTGCTGCGGCGGAGGAACCCAGAACCTTGGGAGTGTCCCAGGTGCTGTCATCATAACCCGGCTTGTACCAGTCACCGTTCTCCACATTGGAACTCTCACGCCATCCGTCATCGCCCGTGCGGATCTTCAGACGCTTGCCGTTTGCCAAGTCGACCACAAGTTCGCAGATCAGGGCGTCCACCCCGCCACCGCCCACGCCCTCCACAGCAAGCGTATTCTTTCCCGGTTGAAGGCCCGCGCCTGTAAGCTTTTCCTTTTCATAAGTGATCAGACTGGTCCAGGTGTTGGCGCTTCCCAGGTTGTTGCCGTTAAGGTAAACCGTGTGACGGTCATCGCACGTGATCCTCAGTCTTGCGTTCACAATGGGGCTTTCAGGGATTTCAAATGTGTCGCGGAAATAGACCGTGTGCTCTGTTCCGGGATTCTTTTCCAGCCATACCCACGACGCGCTCAGAACGTCATTGGCCGTAAGGTAGCCCAACCGGACCTCGCGTGAGACAGGAACCACCTCGCCGTTTGCGTAGGCATCCCCCCCCGGTGTAGGTTCTGGTTGCCTTGCCCCACCACCCGAGCGTGCTGGGCTCGTATTTCCCAAGCGCCTTCACACCAACATAAAGAGAAGCACCCACGGCAAGCGTTTCCGGGATGTCGAGGGCAATCCAGTCTCCCGGAACAATCTTCCCCTTGACCTCCCGCTCTGCGACAAGTCGCCCGGTCGGTCCGTCCATACGCGCTTCCAGGGTGAAATCAGCCGCTGCATCATGCTTCCAAACCGCCGGGTATATGGAAACGGACTTGAGACACAATCTGTCAATCCGAACGGTTTGTCCCAGCGTCTTTCCCGCGTATTCGGCGAAATCGGTTGAGGTAAAGTCCTTAAGCTCCAGTGTCATAACCTCTTCCGGCTTGCTGAACTCTTCCGAAGGGGCCGTGCTGTCTATCACCGCGGCAAGACTCACGAATGCGGTTGGCAGTTTTACCGTCTCGCCACCGGTGACATCCTGAACGGCCCACTGAAGCGAGGCATTGGCCAATTCAGGATGCTTTTGTATGACGCGCCCTGCCGCGCTGCCGACGGGCCACATGTACTCGTCGCAGTAACCCAGATAGCCGCCCATCTTGACGGTTTCATCCAAGACTGCGTCATAGGCCTCAAACCATTCCTTGGACATCCACTGTTCCTTGGGAAGGTCCAGCAGCGGCGGGTTTGATTTCTGCCCCAGCAGGGTATCGGCGCAGACGCGGGCGTGGGGGTAGCCCGGATTGATGCCCTTTTCAAGCATCTTCCTGGCCATTTGGCGCGATTTTGCGGGGTACTTGCCGGGCGTTATGGGTTCATCCCAAAACCAAAAGGTAAAGGGCGCATACGCCTTGTCCGGTCGGGCAAAATTGCCTTTTGTCAGGTTGTAGTTGTCGCTGCTTAAATTGCCCCAATTCTTGGGTGGGGCATCCTGCGCTGCAAACGTTTGCAGCGGCGCCGGAACATCTTCGCCAAGACCTGCCGGTGAGTACGTCGCGACACACAGCACAAATGCCAGACCAATGGTTCTCTTCATCATGGCGGCTTTCTCTGCTGTTAAGCGGTCATCTCAGGGCGACCGCGGAGGAGTTTCCGGTCTCGGAGAGGTAGAGCATGCCGGCCTCTTTGTCGGTTGCAATCAATGTCTGAATCTTGTCCCCAGGCACGCCCAGTGCGGTAAGAATTCCCTTGGCCATAATCCAGTCGCCGGTGGCGTTCATATGCACCCCATCGCCGGTAATCGCGTTTCCCCGGGCGTCGGCGGGCTTCTTGTTGAGCGCCTGGAGGAACAGTTCATGCAGGTCTGCCAGCAGACAGTGCTTCTCGGCGGCAATCTGTTTCACTGCGTCACAGTACATCAACAGGCGCTTGTTGCCTTCCGAAGTTGCGCTTTCCTCGATGAGCGTGGGGGTGCAGAGGAGCACACGTATCCCCGCCGCCTGGGCGGCCTCAACCATTCTGGTCACATTCGCCCGGTAGTTATTCAGCACCGCGTCGCTGTGGGGCTCCTTAACCCGGTGCCACACGTCGTTGATTCCGATATCGATGGTCACCAGCGCGGGCTTCTTCTGAATCACGTCCTTGTCGAAACGGGCAATCAGGTCCTCGGCCTTTTGCCCGCCGATCCCCGCGTTGATGATGGCGGGCAGTTTCAGGTCCGCATACTGCTTCGCGAACAGCGCATCCATGTCCCGGAGATAGCCGCCCTGGGCCGTGATGGAATCGCCGATGGCGACAATCTGTTCGCCTGCATGTAGTTTCAGGTCTTCATCCTCCATGATTTGTATGTCCGTCGGGTCGCCCATCCGCTCGTGAAGCGGCGCGCGCCAGACCACTTTCTTGTCGGGCGTCACTTCGAAGAAGGGCGGGCTGTCGGTGCGCCGCTGATGCATAAACCAGTTGTTGACCACCGTGTTGCCGTTGGCCAGGCGCTGCAGACTGCAAATCCAATAGAGCTTGAGGTCCGGCAGGTCCTGCTGGGTCAGGTGCCAGACCGTCTTGTCCTGCGCATCGACCTCAATGACGCCGCCCCGATAGCCTATCAGCGTGTTGCCGTTGCCCAGCCGCACGGCGGAGAAGGCGACATCGGGAACGTTCATTTCGCGCAGCACCTTGCCGTCGGCGTCATACTCGCGCACGGCCTTGTCGTCCAGGTGTCCAACGAGATAATGGCCGTTGTCGAGTTTGCGGGCCATGCGCATGACACCGTGGCCCTCCGTGACGGATTTGACCGGGATGGTCTTGACGATTGCGCCCGCGGCGTCGACTTCGATCAGCCGTTTGGCGGTGCATTCGGCCACCAGCGTGTTGCCGTCCGCCAACCGCTGGCAGCTCCACACCTCGCTCGTGGTCTTGTACTCCCAGACGACCTTCTTGTCCGGCGTCACTTCGCGCGCACCACGGTTGGCGACCTTTCCGGCACCCGCGCCGTCCGTGAAACTCATCAACACGTTGCCGTTGGGCAGCAGCCATGCGTCGGCGCACTGCATGGCCGGGTACTCCCACAGAATCTCACCCGTGGCGGAGATTTTGAAAACCCGTTCCGCGCCGATATCACTGCAAAGATAGGCATGCTTGACCTCCTGCGTCCAGGCCGGTGCCGCCGCAAAGAGGAGCAGCAGGAGAATGGAACATACTGCTTTTTCCAAGATTTCACGCGTGGGATTCATGTTCACACCTTTTATGCCACCTTCCGGCTTTGTTCCAAATGACACGGCGTCTGGTGGAATGTTGCCGGGCTCTTCCCGGTCTGCGGCACCAGAACGATGCATTTTGTAGCAGTTGCGCCCCGTTGTCAAGATTCGGGCGGGCAGGACCGTGAGACGCCCAAAACACACTCCTCTCTCGCATCCCCCCGCTTCAATGCGGTATGCTGAATGCCACCAAAGCGCGCGGAAAACCGTCGCGCGGGAAGGTTTCATGGAAAAGATCCGCATCGACAGCCCCATCGCCCCATATGGTTTCCTGGTCTCAACCGGCGCATGGCGCCGCTTTAATCTGGACAACCTTGACCAAACAGAATCCCAGAGCACGGTCGCGCCCAGGGTCCGTCTGGCCCGCACCATTGCCGCGCGGATGAACGCGGCGCGCGACCCGTCCGCACCGGGTGCGCAACCCGCCCGGGCGGGCGAGATACTGACGATGGGGCTCATCACCCGTGTATTGCGCCATATCGCGACCCGCTACTGCCTTGTGACCCACCCTGGAATAATCAACGACGGCTTGGACCATGCGCGCCTTCTCTGCGGCGATGCAGCCGTGGATGCCACGCTGCCCGAATTCACCGCTCAGTTTGCCCCCGAATCGGTGCGCCGCGCTGAAATATCGGCTGCCCGCTGGCTGACAGGACTCAGCGATGAACTGCCAAATCTTTACACGGCGGTCATCGAAACACTGCTGCTGCAGGTTTCGGCGGAGAATCCGGCGCTGACACCCTATCTTGAACTGCACGACCCCGCGCCGCTGCGGGCGGCCGCACCGTACGACCCGTACATGGGCGCCCTTGAGGTGTGGTTCGCATCGCAGCCGCCCGTGGCCGAGACGGGAATTGCGCTGCTGGACACGCTGCGCGCCCCGGCCAAGGCCAGCCCGGAATCGCTGGACGGACAGTTGGAGTTCATGCTTCGCCAGTGGCGCGCGTTTATTCCGGACGAGCTGTTCGAGGACCTGCTGGTTGCCCGGGGTGTGCTGCGCGAGGAGACGGCGATGCGCGGGTTTGGGCCCGGCCCGGCGGTCCCGCTGTCCTTCGCCGACCACGATGCCTACAGTGAGCCCGAAGGGTTCACGCCCGACAAGGACTGGATGCCCAACGTGGTGCTGATCGCCAAGTCGGTCTACGTCTGGTTGGACCAGCTTTCAAAGAAGCACGGACGCACCATTGAGCGGCTCGACCAGATTCCGGATGTGGAGCTCGACATGCTCGCCCATTGGGGCTTCAACGCGCTGTGGCTCATCGGCCTGTGGGAACGGTCATGCGCGTCGCGCGACATCAAGCGGCGCATGGGCAATTCCGAGGCGGAGGCGTCAGCGTATTCCCTGTACGACTATGACATCGCCGCCGATCTGGGCGGCGAGGCGGGCTACCACAATCTGGCCGAGCGCGCCTGGCGGCGCGGCATCCGGCTGGCCAGCGACATGGTGCCCAACCACATGGGTCTCCATTCGCGCTGGGTGGTCGAGCATCCGGACTGGTTCATGCAATTGTCCGAGCCGCCGTTTCCCGGCTACACCTTCGACGGTTCCGACCTTTCGCCTGACCCACGTGTCGGCCTCTTCATCGAGGACGGATACTGGAACCATTCCGATGCCGCCGTGGTGTTCAAGCGTCTTGACCGGTGGACCGGCGACATCCGTTACATTTACCACGGCAACGACGGCACCAACATGCCCTGGAACGACACGGCCCAGCTCAATTTTATGCTGCCCGCCGTCCGCGAGGCGGTCATCCAGACCATCCTCCACGTGGCGCGCCGGTCTCCCATCATCCGCTTTGATGCGGCCATGACGCTTGCCAAAAAGCACTATCAGCGGCTCTGGTTCCCCAAGCCCGGAGAGGGTGGCGCCATCCCCTCCCGCGCCGAACGCGGCATGAGCCGTGATGAGTTTGACCGGGCCTTCCCCGAGGAGTTCTGGCGGCAGGTGGTGGACCGTATCGCCGTCGAGGCGCCGAACACCCTGCTGCTTGCCGAAGCTTTCTGGCTGATGGAAGGCTACTTCGTGCGCACGCTCGGCATGCACCGGGTCTACAACAGCGCCTTCATGAACATGCTCAAGATGGAGGACAACACGAAATACCGGCAGACCATAAAGAACGTCCTTGAGTTCAGCCCGGAAGTGCTCCAGCGCTTCGTGAATTTCATGAACAACCCCGACGAGGACACGGCG
>CAIJOU010000919.1 GCA_903822375.1 Candidatus Hydrogenedentota bacterium | reverse complement strand
GGTGGCCGCGCCCAGTATAGTTACTGATCAGGCCGCAACCTAGGCGACACCAAGGGAAAAGAGAATAGCCGCGAAAAGACGCAAAAGGCGCATAAAAGCAATCTGTTTTGCGCTGCTTGTGCCTTTTCGCGGCTATTTCATTGTCTTCCATCCTCCGGACTCCTCAGTAAGCGGCATGGTCATCATCGCGGCCAGAGTAATTCCATGCCCTCACTTTGATGCTGGGGAAAGTGCCGGCGGGGACAAAGAAGAAAGCTTGAACACTACTCTATAGCCGCTGCCCTCGGGGTTCAGCTTGAAGACCGTGCTCATCGCCGTTCCATAAAGCGTCCCTTCGCTCCCCGCCACCAGGCTCGCCCAGGGTCGGGCCCCAGGTGCGGTGTTGGTGCCGAAAGTGTACAACACCTGGTAGCGGCTGCCGTCCTTGTTCAACCCGAACACCGTGCCAACGTGGATGCCGTTCGCCGCTGAGGCGATGCCACCGTCAAAGGTCGTGCCATACACCCCCCCGTCACGGCCTTCAACCACGCCTGCATACGGCATGCTGCCATCCCCGTTGCGGCAGGTGAAGCGGCGCAGCAGGCTGTAACCACTGCCGTTCTTGTTGACCTTAAACACGGTGCCATTGCCTAGATCCGAAATCCCGGGATCCTCGAAAGCGCCGACCGGAGCGCGCCCCGGAACGCCACCGTACTTCGTCGTCCCATACAGTGCTCCGTCACTCCCTTCCACCAGGCCGTGCGGGTTACTCCCGTCGCCGCCGCCCCGGCAGCCGGTAAAATGGTGCAGCACCGTGTATCCGCTGCCGTCCTGCTTCAGCTTGAATACGACTCCTTCCGCCTTTTCGCCGGCAGTGTGCAAAGTCCCATACAGATTGCCGTCCTTTCCCTCGATGAGCGCCGTGGGCCCCATGCCGTCGAGGAACTTGATCACTTGGTAATTTGTCTCGTGTGCGCTAGCGGTCAGGAGGCCGCAAACAAACGCCGCCTGGAGCAATGGCAGGAACGCTGCTCGCCTCGGGACGCACGCCGCACGCTGTGTCTGAGAGTTTAGTCTCACAAGCTGAGTTTTTTCTTTAATCCGGATTCGTACCATGCGCTGACATCTGGGTCCATAATGCCCGTCACAACAACATACGGCCAAACTCAGCGACGATCAACGAGTGGCGGTAAAGTCCGCTGCAACTCAGTATCCACCGAGCGCGAGGAAGGAGCAAGTGTGCGGTGCAGACTATTGACATAAGGATGAGCCCCATTTTGTGTTCATCTGTGGTTGTGCTGAGTTGGTGGGCCTAAGTAAGATGAATGCGAGAATGATTTGGCTGCTGCTGGCTCTCTTGTTGGTTCTTCCTGCCGGAGGCGAACCGTTTCGCGCCACCGGGCTGTCTGGCGCAGAGAATGAGGGTGCCCCAGCGGCGAAGGCAACTCTGGCAGGCGATGCCTTTCAGACGACCTGCGTGCCGGGCACCGGTTTTATTACCAGCCTCCGGCGGGCCGGAGATACGGATCGGGTGGAGTTCATCCGCCGTGGCGAGGGCCTTGGCCGGGTGGACTTGCGCGTGCGTGCGCCGGGCGCGGCCTGGCGGGAAGCCGGATCGGGCACCAATGGCGTCGAATTGCGCTCCCGGTTCCAGCGGCGGGGCGAGGCGCTGGGCTGGGAAATCACGGTAAAGAACCCGGGCCGTGCTCCGCTCGAAATCGGCGACCTGGGCCTGCCGCTGCCGATGAACACGGATTACGAGTGGGATCACGAGGAGACCTTCGAGCGCCGCGTGTTTAAGCACGCCTTCATTGCCGGCCACGGCTCATTTGTTTATTGGCTGCCGGTGAAAGGCAGCGGGTGGTTCCTGGTGTTGATGCCTGAGGGCGGCACCCAACTGGAGTTCTTTACTGCCACGGGCATGGATTACGCGTTCGGCCGGGAGCGGTTTACCGCGTTCGTCCATTCCGCCGCCACGGCCG
>CAIJOU010000918.1 GCA_903822375.1 Candidatus Hydrogenedentota bacterium | reverse complement strand
GTCGTCCCCGAAGGGGGCGAACACGGGCGGACCATGCGCCGATGCATTGTTCGCCCCCTACGGGGACGTGTGTGTACTGTTCGATTTACCCCGGGTTCCCTTCGGTCACCCGGGGCTATTGTTGTGTGGCCCCTTTGGGGCCAAGAACGGCGGCATGACCAAGCGCCCTCGGAAAGTGCCATCCCCTTCCTGTGGGGTCAGGAAGTCTGTGCTTATTCTCTGTTCCGAAGCAGTTTGGATTCGGTCAGGCGGGTGCAGAGAAATGCGTTGACCACCGTGAGAACGATGAACAGAACCATGAACGGCGTCATGGAACCGCCTTCGGAGCGAAATGCGTGCATGCCGTAGATGAAGGCGGCGCCGGAGACTTGCCCCGCGAGCAGGAGGAGTCCCTGCGATGTGGATTCCGGTGCCGGGTAGCATAGTTCCGCCCCGTACTGAAACCCGATCGGCCCCGCACTCATCGTGAAGAAACCCAACAGAAAGCTTGCGCAGAGGAGCACCGGATAGCTGTGCGCAAAGGCCAGTCCCGCAAGGCCCGGCACGGACATGACCGTACACAACAGGAGAAACGGGACCCGCCTCCGCATGCGGTCCGACAGGGGCGGCAGTATGGATGCGCCTATGATGCCCCCCAGTATCATGGCCGCGCCGGCAATGCCCGCCTGTTCCTCGCTGAACCCGCGGGGTGCGAGAACCTGCTCGATCCACGTGGTCAGTGCGTTGAATATGCCTATGCCGATGAAGAACAGACCAAAGAGCAGCAGCATGTCCCTTTGATGGAAGATATGCCGCAGCCCGGCGCCGACGAGAAGCCGTTCTTTTTCATCCGCCAAAGAAGACGGCGTGGGAGGCTGCTCCCTGAACAGCAGGAAGAACAGAACCGCCGCGGCCATCGCGGCAATGCCATAGGCCAGGAACATTCCGGGGATGCCGCACGCATTGACCACGAGGGGCGTGACGGCCATGGCGACCACAATCCCCAGATACTGGGACAGGGCGGCCAATCCGGTTGCGGTTGCCCGCTCGTTGATGGGAAACCATTTCGCGGCAAGTCCCGTATAAGCATTCAGAATGAACGGCTGTGCGACGGCAAGCCCTATCTGGCACAGAACCACCATCGCATAGTTGGACGCATACAGCCCTTTCAACAGGCCGAAGACGCCAATCAATCCGGCGCCGACGCCGATTCCCGGGCGCAATCCGTAGGTGTCGATAATGTAGGAGGCGGGCATGCTGATGATGATGTAGACCAGCATGAACAGCATGGACAGGAACCCGATGGACATCGGCGTGACCCGGTAGAATGCGGCGGCCTCACTGGTCACCGGAGCAAGGGCCACCCAGTGCATCTCAACGACGATGTTAAGCAGGGCAAATACGGCGAGAATCACCCACCGGTAGCGGTACGCAACGGGGTTCGCGGAGGGCTCGTTGTCCGCGTCTTGGCGGGGCTGCTTGGACAATCCGGTCCTTTCGTTGCTGCGGTCCGAAACGTATTCGTTCAGGGCGGAACAGGTGCGGCTCGTTTCAGGGTCCCAGGACACCCCAAGCCATCGCCGTCAGGTCGGCGCTTGCCGTAAAGATGTTTGTGCCGTCCGTTGAAACAGCCACGGAAGTCACCGCGCTTCGCTGTCCCGCATAGACTAACAGGTTGGTACCCGTCGACGCATCCCAAAGTCGGGCCGTATAGTCGTCGCTGCCCGTGAGTATGCGCAAACCGTCAGGGAAGAATGCCACCGAGTTCACGATGTCCGTGTGTCCGGCGAAGTTCTGGAGGGTGAACCCGCTCGCGGCATCCCACAGTTTTGCGGTCATATCCGCGCTGCCTGTCAACACCTTCGTTCCGTCCGGAGAGAAAGCCGCGGAGGTGACGCGGTTGGTGTGGCCCGTAAACGTTCGCAGCAGCGTTCCCGCAACGGCATCCCAAAGTTGTGCGGTCTTGTCGCTGCTTCCCGTGAGGACCTTCGTGCCGTCCGGGGAGAACACCGCGGAAGCGACCCAGCCGCCTGCAACGATGGTGCCGAGGGGTGCGCCCGTTGTCGCATTCCATACCCGAACCGTGTTGTCCGCGCCGCCCGCAAGCGCTTTTGCCCCGTCCGGAGAGAAGGCCACCGTCGAGACAGGTCCCACAATGCCCGTCAGGGTGAGCATGAGTGCGCCCGTGCCGGCATTCCAGACTTTCGCCGTGTTGTCCGCGCTTCCCGTCAGGGCCTTTGTCCCGTCCGGTGACCATGCCACCGCATTCACGACATTCGCGTGGCCCAGCAGCGTGAGGATCGGTTGCGAGGTGACGGCATCCCATATTATTGCCGTGCTGTCCGCGCTGCCGGTCAGCACGCGGGTTCCATCCGGAGAAGGCTTCACCGCATTCAGGCCCTCGGTGTGGTCGGCGAAGCTCAGCATGGGCGGGCCGCCCGACAGGTTCCACAGGTTGGCGGTGGCATCCAGGCTGCCGGTGAGGGCTTTGGTGCCATCCGGGGAGACGGCCACGGAACTGACCGTCCAAAGATGCCCCGTATACGTGTGCAACACAACATGGGTGAACGCATCCCAAAGGATGGCAGTCTTGTCGTAACCTCCGGTCAACGCTTTCGAACCGTCGGGCGAAAAGGCCACGGAGGTCACCATGTCCGTGTGGCCGGAAAGCGTTCCGTTGAGCCCCCCCGTGGCGGCATCCCACAGTATCGCGGTCATATCATCGCTGCCTGTGAGGACTTGTGAACCGTCCGGGGAAACGGCGACGGCGTTCACCGGGCCGCTGTGGCCGATGAAACTGAGGAGGAGGCTGCCGGTGGCCGGGTCCCACAACGCCGCCGTGCCGTCCCGGCTACCTGAAACGGCACCGCTTCCGTCCGGAAGGAAGGCCACGGAGGTGATTGTGTCGGCTTGGCCGGTGAAGGTGCTCAACACCGCACCCGTGGCCGTATCCCAGACCTTGGCAGTCATGTCCGTGCTTCCCGTCAGGGCTTTTGAGCCGTCCGGCGAGAACGCGACGCCATTCACCGCGTCAGTGTGTCCGGAGAGGGTCCGCAGGAGCGTGCCCGTGGCGGCGTTCCAAAGCTTCGCGGTCTTGTCTTCGCTTCCGGTCAGCACCTTCGTGCCGTCCGGCGAAACCGCGACGGAATTCACATAACCCGAATGCCCGACAAAGTGGAGGCCAACGTCCCCTGTTGCCGTCGATGCAAAGACCGCCTCCACCCCGCCCAGCAGCACATTCGGCCCGGAAGGTGCAAAGGCGACCGCGCGAGTCCCGCCGACGAAGCCAAATATCTTGTTTGGCAGGGGAGGACCTGCGGACAGGGTAAGATTCACCGCCGTGCCGGATGCGACAATGGTTGCCGCTGACGGGGCTTGGTCGACTACGGTATCGGCCGGCACCGTCATGCTCCAGCGTTTCGATGCAGGACCCACTGTCAGCCCCACCCCCGCGGCGGTGGACTGCGCCGTCACATCCATCATGCCGATGAAGTTGGGTATGGTAACGGCCGGTCCCTCCGACACCACCAGATTGACCGCCGCACCCTGGGCCAGCTTCGTGCCCGCCGCAGGATCTTCACTGATAACGAGGCCCGCCGCCACCATGAAGCTGAATTGCGTTGTCACACTTCCGACGCTCAAGCCGGCATCCGTGATCGCCTTCTCCGCCACCGCCTGCAACATCGTCGCGACATCGGGAACCGCCACGGTCGGCTTGGCACAACCGCCCTGCATCATCGCTATCGCAGCAACCAGCAGGACCAGGACAATTGACTTAATTCTGAAATACAGACTCATGAACTGCCTTCCTTTCATATGTACACAAAACCAAAATAGGGGTCTTCGCGAGAATCTGTGGGTAAAACTGGCTTAGAAAGTGGGCATCCGGGTAGTCTCTTGGGCTTCAAAGCTTACGAGGAATCGAACCCCGGAGACCACCCGAATGCTTGTC
>CAIJOU010000917.1 GCA_903822375.1 Candidatus Hydrogenedentota bacterium | reverse complement strand
TCCGGAACCAACTCCCGCAACGGGCACGCCACGAACAGGTCCTCCTGCCATCGGTCCTTGTCACCAAGCATCGCATGTCCTCCAGTTGCGATACTAGTATATCACAAATATGTACCAATGCAAGGGTTATTCAACAGGTCCGCTGTACCCAGGCTCGCGAAGACCCAGGCTGTAGTGGCTCGGGTACAGGCACCCATTTCCGATGCAGTCTTGTGCTGTTTCTCCCCGGCCATGGGCGGAAATGGGTGCCAGTCCCCCTGCGGCTTTCTGCCGCGAATCCCCGCCGTAGGCGGTCTGAGGCTCGCAATGACATTTCGATATGATTTACTGCAGCGCAGGGGCAACCCCATGGGTCGGGAAACTGTCGTAAAGCACCTTGGTGTCCGCCTCGTGGCAGTCCATGGCCGTGGCCGTGGCGCTGCCGTATTCAATGCCGGCAAAATCGGAGTGCAGCGTTTCGAGGAGGCGGTATTGCGGCCCCTGAAGTTTGTAGAGCCGCAGGGTCAGCGCCCCGGTGAGCGTTTCAAAATCGTGGAACAGGATGTTCTGCGGCGCCATGAAGACAATGTCCATGAAGGAGTCGCAGGGGGCGGTCGCCTGAATCTCGATCATGTAGCCCTGATGGTTGACGGACTGGAGCCGCCAGGTTCCGAAGTCGATGGTGAAGCGCTGCAAATCCCCGTCGTTTGGACGCCAGTTGTATTCCACGCCGTCGTGGAGCAGGCCTATGGCCAGCCCCTCGACCGGCTCGAACAGGTTGAGCAGGGTCGGCCGGCCGCCGCCCGCGGCCAGGGCGGTGCCGGGATGGCCCTCGAAGTGATTGGCGGTAATCCACGCCCACCAGTCGGGGAAGTTGCGGCCCCAGTTCCGGTCCTGATAGCCGGGGAGGTTCTTGAAGGTGTGGGTCTTCCCGTTGCAGACGATGGTGCCGCTGAACAGGGCCGCCGCCTGCGCGGGATACCAGTAGATGTTGGTCAGTTCGGGCACGAAGAGCGCCCAGCCCATGGCGTTGAAGTCCCAACGCGTTTCGATGTCAATGTTCCAGGAGGCGTCCGCGGCGTTGTCGAACACATGCCCCGCGATGCCCCAGCGGGTGGCGCGCTGACCGGCAATGGAGACGTCGGTCTGGTCATAGGAGGCTTGGAAATCGGCCACGGGGAATTTCTGGTTGATGGTGACGCCGTCCGCAAAGCTGCCGAAGCCGACATAGGCCTGGCTGGCGGGGTCGGCGTTGGCGGTGTCCCAGGGATTGACGGCACCGTAGAGGAAGTAGAAGGTCTCGCCCGTGTCGGGCAGGATGATCTTGTAGTACCACCATTCGAACCACGGCCCGGCGTCGGTCTTGCCGTTGTCCGCCAGCGCGTTTGCACGGTTCCAGAGGAGACTGTTGTAGGGGTGGGTGGACGGAGGGCACGCCGGGCATCCGGAGAGCGGTACCAGCGCCAAACCGAGCAGCAGACAGGATTTCTTCATGGCAAGCACCCCCAAGTTTGTCGGGCACGCATCATCATATATCCAATCAGCTCCTGCTTTGTAGATTTCTTGTGCGCGCGGACATTATTGGCCCCCCTTGGAGGGGGCTTGTCCCGCCGAAGCCTCCAGGCGAAGGCGGATGGCCCGAAGGGCCGGGGGGTGTATGCAACCGCATATACCTGGAATGTCCCTGTCCCGAGAATTGGGTCTGCGTGGAGGGCATACACCCCCCGCCACTGCGTGGCTGCCCCCCTCGAGGGGGGACCTAAGACAGCGCGCTTTCGGGTAGTGCATGGGACCCCTCTTCCTGGTTCCAGGGTGAAACAGGGGTTCATGATGGCTCGTTCCCACGTTGTTGGGGGCGAGCTGTAGGGTGTGCGCAGCGCAGCCCGCTGGGGGACTGCCACCATTTTCGGCCGACATCGTGACCCTGCAAAACGGAACCTGTACCCGAAATGGTGGCTGTACCCGTGCCCTGTTTCGGGCGTCGCAGCTCGGGTACAGGCACCTGTTCCCGGCAAAGATCCTGTTGGCATGCCCAGCTTCAACGGCGGGAACAGGATGCCAGTCCCCCAGCGGCGTTAATCTCGCCATTCGAGGAGGCTGATGACGGCGTTGGCCCCGGGGACGCGATTTTCGATGCGGAGGTCGATTTTGCCGTCGGCGTTTACCTCGGGGGCGATGGGCACTTCGACCCAGCGGCCTGCACCGAAGTTCTCCAGCACGGCCACGGATTTGCCGTTGACAAAGACTTCCTGCTTGCGTCCGCCGCCCATGCCGTCCACGTCGATGCAGTACAGCCGCAGTGTGCCGGCCGCATTCTTGGGCGTGCGGACGGTGAGCTGGATGGCGTTCTCGTCGGCGCGGCAGTGGTAGACGGGCGGCAGCCAGCGGTGCACCCAGGCGCAGGAGAAGCCATGGTCCACCTGCGCATCGAATCCGTCCCGGGCGAACACGACTTCGCGCTGGCCCGCGCCAAGCTTGGCAATAAGCGCGGTCTTCGGATCGGGCGCGGCCGGTTTCTCGACCAGGATGTGCAGCACCTCGCCCTTGATGGTCAGCGCCGTGTCGTTGTTCACGGCGCGCACCGGCTGGAACGGTTCATACAGTTCCGCCTCATGGGTGCGGCCGCTGTGGAAGTCCCAGAAGTAGCTTGTCTCCGCGCCGCCGGGATTGGCGACAACGAGGGCTCGGCGGCCGTCGGCCCTGTTCTCATGCACGCGCCACTGCACGGCCCCGGCCGGTCCGTTGATGAACGCGCCGGGCTTGGCCGGGTCGGGTGCGGCGGCATGGACGACCGCGCCGGTGTTGTCGAGGTAGTTGCCGAGAAAGATGGTGTCGGCCAGTTCGGTGCGCAGCCGGTTGATCTCGGCGATGTACTCGCCGAGTTTCTGGTACTGCGGCGCGGCGATGGTGTTCTGGTAGCTGTCGGGCTCGACGCAGATCACCGCGCCGGTCAGCACGGCGCCGTTGATGCCGTTGAAATCATAAGGCGAGGACACATGCTGGCAGGCGGTCCACTCGGGGAACACGTAGCGCAGCGGCGCGATGTCAAAGCCGGCCGCCGCCCGGTAGTAGACGTCCACATAGGGAATGAGCCGGTCCTGCGACGCCTCGGAGGCCATGCAGAAGTCGGGGCGAATCTCGCGGCACTTCTTCACGATCTGTGCCATGCCGTCCACCAGTCCCTGGCAGAGCGCCGTGTCGGGCTTGAGGGTGTTGAGCGGGTTGAAGTCGAGGGCTGACCCGGCGCACACCTTGTCCAGCTGCAAGCCGGGCGCGCCATCACGCACCAACTGCGTGAATTTGTCCTCCAGGATTTTCTGCACCGGCGGGATGACGGACATGAGCAGGTGGCGGCGCACGGTCAGACCCTGACGTGCCGAGAGCGTGCTTTCGCCCCAGGCCATCCAGTTGGGCGCGTTGCCGAAGCTGTCCTGGTACGTGTAGGGCTTGAGTTCGTTCTTGTACCAGTCGGTGCACGAGTCGACCACGTTGTAGTTGCCGAAGACGAGGCACCTTCCGCCGCGTGCGTTGATGGACTGCATGAGCGCCTTGAAGCCCTCCACGCCGCCGAGCTTCGGTTCGGGCGTGTAGTCGGGATAGTCGCGCTCAATGCCGCCCTTGTCCCAGCCGATCAGCTCATAGCAGCCGATGCCGCGCGCCTGCGCGTCTTGTGTCCACTGGTCGTAGGTCCTGTAATCGGCGATGACCTTGTCTTCGGGCTGATAGAGAATGGACGTGAACCACGAACTCTGTTTGCGCAGCCAGCTTTGGGACTTGTCGAAGGGGAAATGCTTTCGGAACCATGCGCCGTAGCCAAGCGAACCCGTGTGCCAGTCGCCGCGATGAAGGCGGAGGATGAAGTCGCCGCTGTCCAGCGTCTCGCCGTTGCGGATGTAGGGATAGCGCACGTGCGAGAAGACGAGACCGACGGGCGCGCCCTGCGCCTGCTCGGGCGTCATCCACGCGACGGGCCCGCCCGAAGCGTTGGGATAGAGATAGGTGTGCCAGGTGCTCAGGCGGAAGGTCTCGTCCTCGTAGCCCATGTACAGGCCCTTGTCGGTGTTCGTGTCGTAGAGGTCCCACCAAGGCATGACCATGCCGGGATAGCCCGCGGCGAATTCAGCCGCCTCGGCGCCCAGCCCGCGCCCGCCGGGAAAGCCGCGGAACAGCGGCACGTTGTGTCCGCAACCGGTGTAGCCGGGCATGGCCACCAAGGCATCGCGGCCCGCGCCGAACTGGGTCCACCCGCCCAGGCGCGGAAACCAGAACTCCGCCACGGGCACGTCGGTGGGATTGGTCAGCGCCGCGTGAAAGCGCAGCGTGTCGCCGTCGAGTTTCACCGTGTACGTGAGCGACAGCAGGAATGTGCCGCGCTCGCTTTGCATGTTCTTGAAGGCGACGGTGATGGTGTCGCCGTCCTGCGTCACCGATGCCGCTTTCTGCTGCATGCCGTCGATGTAGTGGCACTGGTAGCCGGGCAGCGGCAGGTTGATGCGGAAGTTGGCCGCAAGCCGCGGCTCGCCGATCATCTCGCCCCCAGCAGTCTTGGCGACGAGGCTGGTGACCGCGCCGGTGGTCCCGTCGACCACCACGCGGAACAGATCGTTTTCCAGCACGGCATCGGCGGGCGCGGCAAGCACGTGGCAGGAAATGAGGCAGGCGGCAAGCAGAGCGGACATGGCAAGACCCTTTCGGTTGGCAAAGAAGATTATCGCGGCCGGGGTCGGCAGGGTGCAAAAGATGACCTTCCCTTGCACTGGACGGGTTCGGCCGACAGATTTTCTTGCTTCCCCGGAGGGGAAGAAGGTGAATAGCCGGAGGTGACC
>CAIJOU010000916.1 GCA_903822375.1 Candidatus Hydrogenedentota bacterium | reverse complement strand
TGGCGGCCACCCGCACCCGCGCCCTCGCTGAGCACCAGCGGCAGAACGCCGAGAATGAACGCCAGCGAAGTCATGACGATTGGGCGCAGGCGCAGCCGCGCCGCCTCGATGGCGGACTCGACAATGCCATGGCCATGTTCCCGTTGCACCGAGCAGAACTCCACGATAAGGATGGCGTTCTTCGCCGCAAGACCGACCAGCGTCAGCAGGCCGATTTGGAAATACACATCACGCTCAATGCCCCGCAGATACACGGCCAGCACGGCGCCGAACGCGCCAAAGGGCACCGCCAGCAGCACGGCGAAGGGAAGCGACCATTTTTCGTACTGGGCTGCCAGCACGAGGAAAACCATGGTCAATCCAAACAGAATGACGAAGACGGACTGGTTGCCGGCCTTCTCCTCCTGGTAGGAGGAACTGCTCCACTCGATTTCATAGCCGGGCGGCAGTGAGGTTTCGGCAATCTCCTTCAGGCGCGCAATCAACTGGCCCGTGCTGTAGCCCGGGCCGGGAGCGCCCGTAATCTGCACGGACGGGAAGCTGTTGAAATGGCTCACCACGTTGGGCCCGGACTGCATGCGGGTGGTAAGTATTCCCGAAAGTTCGACCATGTCGCCCGCGGCATTGCGCACGTAGATCTTCTTCATGTCCTCGGGCGTGCGTCGGAAAGCCGGCTCCGCCTGGAGCTGCACACGATAGATACGCCCGTATTTCACGAAGTCGTTGACGTAGTACGAGTCAAGATACGCCTGAAGCGTGTTGTACGCATCACCGATCGGGATGCCCAGCGCCTTGGCGCGGGTGTTGTCGACCTCGACATACAACTGCGGCAACCCCACATTGAGCACACCGTTCACCTGCGTGAACATGGGATCCTTGCGAACTTCCGCAAGATACTGGTTGGTCACGTCGGCCAGTTTTCGGATGTCGCTGCTGCCCCGGGCCTCCAGTTGCATCTCAAACCCGGCGCGCACACCCAGTCCTTGGATGGGCGGCGGCACAAACGCCAGCACCATGGCTTCTTTGGTGCCCATAAAGCGCCCGAATACGCGGCCCACAACGGCCTGCGCCGAATGTTCGGGACCCGGCCGGTCGTCCCAAGGCTTCAGGTTGACAAACATCGCGCCCGCGTTCGTGGCTGTCGACATGCCCGCAAGGAAGTCCATGCCGCCGAGCGTCACTGCGGTCCTCACCTCGGGCTGCTGCTTGAGGAAGTCTTCCACCTCTTTCATGACCGCGGCGGTTCGGTCGAGCGACGCGCCCTGCGGCAACATGGCCGCCACCAGGAAATAGCCCTGGTCCTCCTGAGGCACGAAGGCGCTGGGAACCATCTTAAAGAGGTCAGCTGTGCCCCAAATCAGCACGCCGAACACGGCAATTGAGATAAAGCCCAGCCGGATAACCCAGCGCACCGTTCCGGTGTAGAGCCAGGTGAACCCCTTGAACATAGTGTCAAACCAGCGGAAAAAGAAAATCTTGTTGTGGTTCGGCTTGAGCAGCAACCGGCACAGCGCGGGGCTCAGGGTTAGGGCAACCAGACCGGAAATGGCCACCGATATGGCAATGGTCACGCCAAACTGGCGGAACATGACGCCCGTGCTGCCCCCCAGGAAGGCCACCGGCAGGTACACCGACGACAGCACCAGCACGATGGCAATTATGGGGCCCGTCACCTGGTTCATCGCCTTGATGGTCGCCTC
>CAIJOU010000915.1 GCA_903822375.1 Candidatus Hydrogenedentota bacterium | reverse complement strand
CTGTTGAGGTTGTCGTTGGTGGTTTGAGCTGCTCAGCCCATCTTTGCAAAAAAAAGGCGTATTGTCAATAGATATGCCGTTGTAATATCAACAAACACAAACAGTTACAAAAACACGGGATCACTCAGCGCCACGGCAGGGGTGCCCACACCATTTATCGCCTCACCCTCTTGCGCATATCCACGCGAAAGGCTAGACTGAAAGCGTTGGGACTATTCTGCCGAAACCAGCCACGGAACAAGGGGTTGCACATGGATTTCATTGAACGGTATTTTGGGGTTCGCGCCGCCGGCTCAACGGTGCAGCGCGAGATTGTGGGCGGGCTGACCTCCTTCGCCACCATGAGCTACATTGTGTTTGTTCAGCCCACGGTGCTCGCCATGGCGGGCATGGATTTCGGCGGGGTGCTGGTGGCCACCTGCCTGTCCTCCGCGGTCGCATGCATCATCATGGGCCTGCTTGCGCGCTATCCCTTTGCGCTGGCGCCGGGTATGGGCGAGAACTTCCTTTTCGTGTTCACCGTGTGCATGGGCATGGGCTTCGCGTGGCAGAGCGCCCTGAGCATTGTCTTCATCTCCGGTCTGCTGTTCCTGGCCCTTTCGCTGTTCCAGATACGGGAGCGGGTGCTGGACGTGTTTCCGGACTGCCTGAAGAACTCCATCGGCCCCGCCATCGGCCTGTTCATCGCGTTCATCGGCCTGCAATGGGGCGGCATTGTGGTGCTCAACAACGCCACGATGGTCGCCATGGGCAGCCTGCGCCACGGTGCGCCGCTGCTTACCCTGTTCGGCGTGCTGCTCATCACCACGCTGATGGCGAGAAACCTTCGCGGCGCCATTCTCGTGGGCATCATCGCCACCACGGCGCTGGGCCTGCTCACCGGCGTGCTGTCCGCCAAAACACAGAGTGTCACGCCCAACTTCAGCACCTTCTTCCAGCTCCGCTTCGATGAACTGATCAGCAAGCCGGTCCAGGCCGGTACGGCCATCCTGCTGTTCTTCTTCCTGGTACTTTTCGACACGGTCGGCACGCTGGTCGGCGTGAGCACGCAGGCGGGGTTCATCGATGAAAGGGGCCGTCTCCCCCGGGCCGGACGCGCCTTTGCCTCCGATGCGCTCGCCACCAGTATCGGCGCGCTGTTCGGCACCTCCACCGTCACCAGTTACGTCGAGAGCGCGGCGGGCGTGGCGGCGGGCGCGCGAACAGGACTCGCCGCCGTGGTGACGGGCGTATGTTTCGTGCTGGCCATCGCACTGGCACCCGTCGTGGCGGTCGTGGGGCAGGACATCGGTCCCGCCTACTACGCCGCGCTCGGCATCAAGGATGCCATGGTGTCCATGCACCCGTCCGTCGCCCCGGCGCTCATTGTCGTGGGCCTATTGATGCTCGCCCCGTTGCGCAAGGTGCAGTGGGAAGACGTCACCGAGAGCCTGCCGGCCTTTCTCACCGTGACGATGATGGCCTTCGGATACGGCATTACCGAGGGTATCGCCGCGGGCTGCATCTCTTTTGTCGCCGTAAAGGTCACCTCCGGCCGCGGCCGTGAGGCCCATCCGGTCATGTATGTTGTGGCCGTCGCGCTCGTGCTGCGCTACGCATTTCTAAAGTAGAAGAGGCTTCCAGCCGCTTTCTTTCGCGGCCACGGGTCGCAGCGGGAACGCGGCAAGATGCCGCGTCTACGTTGCGCCGCACCCAAAGTGAAACTCCCCGGAACCGCGTAGCCGCCGTTCCGGGGAGTGCTTTAGATTAGTCTCTTGGTGACTGTCAGGTGGCCTTGACCGTGCGCTTGCGCGAAGAATCACCCTTGTTGCCGCCGGCTGCTTCCTTGGCGGCCTGCAGGCGGGCCATGCGTTTGTTTTGCATGTCATCCCACCAGTACACGATCGGGCTGGCGATGAAGATGGACGAGTAGGTGCCGACCACGACGCCGACCGTAAGCACGAAGGCAAAGTCCCACAGCGATTCGCCGCCGAACACCAGGAGCACCACCGTCACAAACAGCACCGTCAACGAGGTGATGATCGTGCGGCTCAGCGTGGAGTTGATGGCGTCGTTCAAAATGAACTCAAACTTGACGCCCTTGCCCCGGTAGAACTGCATGTCCTCGCGCACCCGGTCGAACACGATAATCGTGTCGTTCAGCGAGTAGCCGATAATCGCCAGGATGGCCGCGATCATGCCCATCGAGATCTCGCCGCCCACCATGGAGAACAGGCCCACCGTGAACAGTAGGTCGTGCACCAGCGCGACCACCGCACCGATGGAGAAGCGCAGTTCAAAGCGCACCCACAGGTAGACGATGATGAGGAGAATGGAGAAGGTGATCGCCTTCAGCGCGTCCCAGCGCAGCTGCGAGCCGACGGCCGGGCCAACGGTCTGCTCATTTTCGACGACGATCTTGTCCACCGAGCCGCCATCGGCCAGTGAGGCAAGCGCGTTGCGCATGCGGTCGGCCACCGTCACAAGCGCGGTCTTCTGCTCCGCCGCGCTCTCCTTGGCCGCCTCCGAACGCGTGGTGTCGCCGACGCGGATGATGAACAGGTTGGTGCGCTTGGTGTCGTCCTGGGTCTCCTGAACCACGGGTCCGGCAAAACCGGCTTCCGTCAGTTTCGCGTAGAGCTGTTCGCCCTTCAACTGCTGCGCACTTTCAACGTGCAGGGTAAGGTTTGTGCCCTGGCGGAAGTCCACGCCGTAATTGTCCGCGCCGCGGTAGAAGAAGTAGGTCATGCCGACGGCAATGGCCGACAGCGTGATTGCCATGATGTAGAAGCGCCACTGCATAAACGGAATGTTCGGCTTGTGCGGGAACACGGAGAACATTTTCAGTTTCTGGATGAACTTGTACCGGAGCGCGACTTCGAACAGCGACGGGGTGAGCACCAGGGCGCAGAACAGCGTCGTCGCCACGCCGATGTTGAGCGTTACGGCGAAGCCCTTTATCGGCCCCGTGCCGAACTGCATCAGCACCGCGCCGGCAATCAGGGTGGTGACGTGCGCGTCGATAATCACGGACGCGGCCCGCTTGAACCCGTTCTCCATGGAGGACAGCAGCGTGTGCCCCAGCTTCAACTCCTCGCGGATGCGCTCGTAAATCAGCACGTTCGCGTCCACCGCGATACCGGTGGTCAGCACGAGTCCGGCAATGCCCGGAAGCGTCAGGGTCAGGTTGAAGTATGCCATCAGCGACAGCAGGAACAGCGTGTTGAACATCAGCGAGATGACTGCAATCACGCCGGCGCGCAGGTAGTAGACAAGCATGAAGAGCGCCACGATAATCACGCTCCACAGCGACGAATAGACGCCCTTGCGGACCGCGTCCAGCCCGAGGCTGGCGCTGATGGTGCGCGTGAACTCCTCGCGCACCGGCACCTCCATGGAGCCCGAATTCAGTGCAATCGCAAGGTCCTTCGACTCTTCCGCCTCAAACTGGCCGCTGATCGAGCCGCGGTTGGAAATCCGCTCACGGATGACCGGCGCCGACATGACCACGTCGTCCAGCACGATGGCCATCGGCTCGCCCTTGTACTTCTCGGTCTGGGTGGCGAAATTGTCCGCCGCGGCCGCGTCGAACTCGAACAGAATCTGCCAGTACGGCGGGTTGCTCTGGTCGGGAATCGCCATGGCCGAGGTCAACCCCTCGCCCGTCGCAATCGGCTTCTTGTCAAGAACGTACAGATGGTAAAGCTGGTCCTTGTCGTACGCCTTGGGCTTCTGGCTGAACGCCACAAGCTTTTCCGCGGGAACGATGCCGTTGGCCGCGGCCTTCTCAAGCACGCGCTTCACGCGGTCGAAATTGTCCTGGGTCACCGTGAGCCGGTCCGGCTGCATCGCGGAGACCTTCACATAGTCCAGAAACTCTTTGGGAAAGGCGTCGCGGATCTTCTCGAACACCTGCCGCGACTCGTCAGCACCGGCCACGATTTGGAACTTGAGCTGGGCGGTCTTGGTGATCAGGTTCTTGGCGCGCTGCAGGTCCTTTTCGCCCGGAAGCTGAATCTGGATCTGGTTGGTGCCCAGCGCCTGAATGACCGGCTCCTTCGCCTCAAACTTGTCAACGCGCGTGCGCACCTGCTCCAGCACGACCTTCTGCACCTCGCGCTCAATGTCGGCGTCGCTCATGTTGCGGTCGTGGTACTGCTTGAGTTTCTCCTCGGGCATGTCCTTGATGTCGAAACCGATCACCATGTGGATGCCGCCCTGAAGGTCCAAACCAAGGTTGATCACCTTGGTCCGGTCAAATTCCGCCCAGCGTTTCCAGCGGAAGAGCTCCTTTTGGAGGTAACTCGGCTTGACGCGCGCCATCTGGTCGTCTTCGGCCCGCCACTTTTCAGTACGCGCCTGCCGCGATGTTTCGGAAAGCGCCATCCACCCGATGGTGGGATAGACGTTTACCACGGCAAGCACCGTGACCGCCCAGATT
>CAIJOU010000914.1 GCA_903822375.1 Candidatus Hydrogenedentota bacterium | reverse complement strand
GGCTCGGCCGTGGCCGCCGTGCCCGTTGCGCCCGACAGTCCGAACTGGGCCTACCTGTCCAGCGTCACCTGGTCGCTGCTCGGCGCGGAAATCGACGAGCCGCACATCACGCCGGAAAGCCTCGCGCTGGACTTCACCAACGAGGGCGGCGTGGGCGGAAAGATCCGCTTCCTGAAGAACATTTTTGGGCTGTGGCTGGTGCAGGAATGCCGGCGCGTGTGGGAACGGTCGGGCGACAAGATCAACTACGCCTCCATCACGGCCGAGGCCGCCGCCAGCCCGCCTTTCGTGTCGGTGCTGCCGAACATTGACGACCCGCGCCTCATCGCGCCGGACAACATGGTCGAGCTGCTCCAAACCATGTGCCGCGAGTCCGGCCTGCCCGTGCCGGAAACGCGCGGCGCCATCGTCCGCTGCGCCCTGGAAAGCCTGGCGCTCAAGTACCGCCGTACGGTGCGCATGATCGACGGCCTGCTGGGAAGAGAAACAGAGGTGCTGCACATCATCGGCGGCGGCACGCAGAACAAGCTGCTGTGCCAGATGACGGCGGATGCCTGCGGCATTCCGGTGGTGGCCGGCCCCGTCGAGGCGACGGCATTGGGCAACATCGGCGTGCAGGCCATGGCCGTGGGCGCGGTGGAATCGCTCGCCGAAATGCGCGCCATCATTGCACGGTCCGTCGAGTTGGAACACTATGCGCCGAAAGACACCTCCGCCTGGGAGGCCATTGACGCAAGAGGTTGAGGTTGCGGCTTCACGCAGAACCTGAAAGACATCCGGGGCATGGCTGCACGCCATGCCCCGGTCTTTTGTTCTTTACAACTGGTCCTGCGCGTCGGCGGCAAGGTCGGAAAGCTGTGCCCACGCAAGCGACACCGGGAAACTCTCGTTCTCCGTGCCAACGGCGTCGGCGCGTGCGCCAGGATGGGGCGTCCATTTGAGGAACTCCACGTGACCGTCCATATACAGCACGTTGGAACCGCCGGGCACGTGGTTAAACGTGTCCACCCGGGTGCTTATTTTGTCCCAAAGCACGGCAACCTGCGACTGCGCTTTCTGTGATGCGCCGGCGTTGTTGATGTCGGTGATAAAGAAGCGCTCAATCCCCTCGCGCAACCGGTACAGCGTGAGCTTCGTGCCCGCCGCGATGCGCGCGTTGCCGCCGTGCGTGTAGTCGAAATCCTGGTCATTTACCTCCTCAACGCCGCTGTAATTGCCGCTCGACCAGGGCCGCACCACACGGTTGTAGTACTCGCCCAGAAAGAAGCCCTGTCCGTAGGCCACGGGGATCAACCACGAATTGTCCGGTACCGCCCAACCCAGATAGGCATAAGAGCGGTCCGCCGGAAGAATCTTCATCTCTGGGTTATAGTTGCCCCAGCGCGGATCGCCGTCCATGCGGTCGATGAGCAGTTTCCCTGAGGCATCCGCGAAATCACCGCCCGGTTTCAGTAGTTGGTCGGCCGGTTTCGGGTCGGACGGGCAGAAGATGATCTTGGGATCGGTCAAGTACTCGGGGTAGGTGGACCGCATGGAAAACAGCAGGTTGATCACCCGGAGCGATTTGGGCGGAAACTTCTGGCCGGCGCTTTCGCCCGAATACATCTTAAACACCAGGCCCATCTGCTTGAGGTTATTCTGACAACTGGACCGGCGCGCGGCCTCGCGTGCCCGCGACAGCGCGGGCAGCAGGACGGCGGCCAGTATGGCGATGATCGCGATGACCACCAGCAGCTCTATCAGCGTAAATCCACTGCGAGACGGCATTCTTTTCATGCGGAATACTCCCTTTGTCCCCCGGCCACTTCCTTTTCCTCTGCTCTTGCGCCCCTCGCTGTTTGATCAGACCCGCCGTCCGGCGGTATGGTTTCCGTTGAACGTAATCTATAAGGAATCACCCAGGCCATGAGTCTTCAGACCGCCACGCTCACGCTGCACTGTGCAGACATAAAGGGAATTGTTTTCCACGTCAGCCGTTTCATTTAT
>CAIJOU010000913.1 GCA_903822375.1 Candidatus Hydrogenedentota bacterium | reverse complement strand
CGGTCAAGTCGACCACGTACACACTGGTGACGGTGATGGGAATGCCCTCGGCATCGTTTTACACGCTGGCAGCTTTGGCCATGTGCATGGCTTTGATTGGGGTGGTCTTTGTGGGGCGCCGCAGCGCCTGAGCGGGGACGAGTCCGGACGGTGCGCTTCGTCCCGCTCTGCGGGACTGCGCACACCCTACTCCATGCAGGTCAGGGTTGAAGGAGGCGTACCAGGTGGTCCGGGGTGATGCCTTCGAGGGAAGAGATGAATTCGTCTGCGCCGATGAGTTGTTCAGGGGTGAAGGTGTTGGTGACGGCAAGCACCTTCATGCCCGCAGCCTTGCCGGCGGCAACGCCCTGAACGGAGTCTTCGATCACCGCGCAATGGGATGGTGGAATGCCGCAGGCGGCAGAGGCGGCAAGAAAGATTTCCGGATCGGGTTTCTTCCGGGTGACCAGTCCGCCGTGCATCACGGCATCGAACCACGAAAGCTCGATGCGGGTCGCACGCAGCGTGACCCGGGCGGTGTCGATGGGCGTGGATGTGGCCAGGGCCATCTTCCACTGCGCATCGTCGCGCACCGCGCACAGGAGTTCACGCACGCCGGGGAAGGCTATGTCCCGGCCCGATTCCAGCAGTTCCACGAAGTTTTCGTGACGCCGGGCAATGGCCGCCTCGGTGTTGATAGTGATGCCGTAGTCCGATGCCGGCCCATCGACGTAACGGATAGCGCCGGTGCCGACGTAGGGCAGGAAATCGGATTCCTTCATCCGCACGCCGTAGAGTTCCTCAAACATGCGAATGGTGGCCTCGCAAATGAGGCCCTCCGTGTCGGCGAGAACGCCGTCCATGTCAAACAGTGCCGCGTACATGCTGTGGTCCCGGAAATTAGTGGTAAGAAACGTTATGAGAAGACTCGTTGATGGACTCTGTGGACGATATGGACATCATGGACAATATGGACAATATGGACCCAAGCCGACGGATGATTTGAACCCTCGTTAATCTCGTCGATAAAGTTGGTCACTTTGGGCAATCCGCCGCCAGGCGACCAGCCGTCTGGAGAATAACTCAGACGAACGCGGGTACGGAATAGCCAAGCACTTCGAGGATGGCCTCTTCTCTTGCTTCGACGGTCACGGGTTCTTCGGCGCAGGCGATGGCGTTGTCCGGGTCCTTAAGCCCGTGACCGGTGAGGATGCAAACAACCCGAATCTTGTCGCCGGTCCGGGGCTGCACGGCGTCAAAGAATCCCTGGCCGGACAGTTTGATCAGTCCGGCGACACTGGAAGCGCTCGCGGGCTCACAGAAGACGCCCTCGCTGCTGGCCAGCATTTTGTAGGCCTCGCGAATCTCGTCGTCGGTCACCATGTCGATGAGACCGCCCGACTCGTCGCGCGCGGCCACGGCCTGTTTCCAGCTTGCCGGGTTGCCGATGCGGATGGCGGTCGCGAAAGTCTGCGGCTTCTCGACCGGATGACCGAGGACGATGGGGGCCGAACCGGCGGCCTGGAAACCGAGCATGCGCGGCAGCGCATCGCTCTTGCCGCAGGCGTGGTATTCCTTGTAGCCCTTCCAGTAGGCGGTGATGTTTCCGGCGTTGCCGACGGGCATCGCCTGGAAATCGGGCGCAACGCCGTCGAAGTCGTCGATAATCTCAAAGGCGCCGCTCTTCTGCCCCTCGATCCGGTACGGATTGACTGAATTGACCAGGGCCACGGGGTAGTCATGACAAATCTTGCGGACGAGATTGAGGGCGTCGTCGAAATTGCCCTTGACCTGTATGACCGTTGCGCCATGAATCATTGCCTGCGAGAGTTTTCCAAACGCGATCTTCCCTTCCGGAATCAGCACGGCGCACTTGATGCCGGCGCGGGCGGAATAGGCGGCGGCGGACGCGGAGGTATTGCCCGTCGAGGCGCACATGACCACCTCGAACTTGTCCTCGACGGCCTTGGTGATGGCCATTGTCATGCCGCGGTCCTTGAACGACCCGGTGGGATTGAGTCCCTCGTACTTGAGATGAATCTCAAGCCTGGGATGAATGGCCGCGCTGAGCGCCAGTGCGGGCACCAGCGGCGTGGACCCCTCGTTCAGCGAAATGATACGGGTGTCGTCGGACACCGGCATGTGCGCGCGATAGCGCGCGATGATTCCGTTGTTGCGCATGGGTCGTTCGTTTTCCTTTTCCTGCGAAGAGAATCACACTCGGAAGTGAAAGAGCGCGCCGCGAGCACACTCATCGCCCGGGCCACAAGCATAGAATAGCACTTGGGGCCGGGCATTGTCAGCCGCAACGCATCAGAGAACCCGGATGGCCTGCGCGGGGGCGGCTGTTGCGTCCAGTTTGTCAATCTCAGCCAAGGCCGCCATGACGCTGGATTCCACAGTCTCATGGGTCATCATGACGATATGCACGGGCTCATCGGTTTCCTGGTTCTTCTGTATACAGGAGGCAATGCTCACCCCGTGCGTGCCGAGAATCGTGCAGAGTTTGCCGAGCACCCCGGGATGGTCCTGGGTGGTGAGGCGCAGGTAGTACCGCCCTTCCAGCAGGCCGACATCGCGCACGGCGACCTCGTGGGTGTAGCGGAACGGTGCGGCAGGGGTCGCGCCTCCGTGCCGGGCAATGTCCACGATATCGCCCACCACGGCACTGGCGGTCGGCCGGCGTCCGGCGCCGCGGCCGTAGTGCAGCGTGGCGTCGGCACAGTCGCTGACCACGTATATGGCATTGAACTCATTGCGCACGGCGGCAAGCAGGTGTGTCTCCGGGACAAGCGTGGGATGCACGCGCGCCTCGATCTCGCCGTCGCATTTGCGGACCACGGCCAGCAGCTTGATGAGGTAGCCCATTTCACGGGCGTACGCCACGTCGAGATGGGTAATCTTCGTGATGCCCTCGATGAAGATGTCGTCCAGGTTCACTTTCGTGCTGTGGCAAAGGGACGCGAGAATCTGGCACTTGTGGGCGGTGTCGTGGCCCTCCACGTCCAAGTCCGGCGGCGTTTCGGCGAAACCCAGCGCCTGCGCCTGCGCCAGGGCCTCGCCAAATTCCAAGCCTTCATAGGTCATGCGGCTGAGGATGTAATTGCAGGTGCCGTTCAGGATGCCGTACACCGACTGGATGTGGTTTGCCGCAAGGCTCTCGCGAATGGCCTTGATGATGGGCACGGCACCCGCCACGGCCGCCTCAAAGCGCAGTTCCACGCCGTTGCGCAGGGCCGCCTCGTTCAGTTCGGGCCCGTGCTTTGCCAGCAGCATCTTGTTTGCCGTGACCACGTGCTTCTTCGCGTTGAGCGCCTCGAGAATCAATTTGCGCGCCGCGCCAACGCCCCCGATCAGCTCACAGACGACATTCACCTCGGGGTCGGCAATCAACGCTACGGCGTCCCCGCTGACGCGCACGCCGTCCAGCACGAAGTCCTTGAGGAGTTCGCCGCGCAGTTCGGCCACGTGTTTGAGAGTGATCTTCACCCCGGTCTTGTCCTCAATGACGCCGGTGTTGTCCAAAAGGATGTCAATAACGCCGCCGCCAACCGTACCCGCGCCGATAACGCCCACACCCACATTCATTTGCTCATCCTTTCCGTCGCCCGCAGGCCGTCAATCAATCTCGATCACGGCCAGCGGGGTGCCGACACTGACATCATCGTCTTCCCGAACAAGCCGCTCTGTCAACGTGCCTTCCACCGGGGAGGGCACCACAAACGCCGCCTTGTCTGTTTCTATCTCAAGCAAATCCCCGCCCGCATGAACGGGCTGGCCCATTTCAATAAGCCAAAATGCGACCTTGCCGCCTGTCAACGCATCTTCACCGTCGCCAAGACTGGGCAATGTTACCGTATACTTTGACATGGCCTGACTCACTTTCCGGCCGGAAGCGCGGCCAGCAGGTCTTCCGACCGGTACGAACTGCGGACAAAGGGTCCGGCCACGGCGAAGGCGAATCCCATTTCGCGGGCGGCCTGTTCGTAGCGCTTAAACTGGTCGGGGGTCACGAATTCGGCCACGGGCCCGTTGCCCGGACCGGGACGCAGGTACTGGCCCATGGCCACGGCATCACAGCCCGCGGAACGCAGGTCGTTCAAGGTTCCAAGGACATCGGTTTCAGTCTCACCGCAACCGAGGATCAACGCAGACTTCACGTATCCATCCGGTTTCAGCCCGCGCGCCACGCGAAGCACTTCCAGGGAACGCTGATAACTGTACCGTTTGTCGCGCAGGCGCGGGTGCAGGCGCTCCACAGTCTCGATATTGTGCCCAAACACCTCCGGACCCGAGGTTACCACACAGGCGATGGCATTGACATCGCCGCAGAAATCCGGAACCAGCACTTCCACCGTGGTTTCGCCGTTCTTTTCCTTAACAAAAGTCACGGTGCGCGCGATATGCCGCGCGCCACCGTCGTCCAAGTCGTCGCGGGTCACGGAGGTGACCACGGCATGCCTTATGCCAAGCCGTGCCACGGCCTCGGCGACGTTTTCCGGTTCTCTCTCATCCACGGGCCCGGGCTGGCCATGCGACACGCCACAAAAAGCGCAACTCCTCGTGCAAATATTACCGAGCACAAGAAAGGTGGCGGTCCGCCTGCTCCAGCATTCCCCCTGGTTGGGGCAATGCGCGCTCTGGCAGACCGTGTGCAGGTTCAAGCCCTCCAGCAGGTTCTTTACCTCCTGGTGCACTTCGCCTGACGGCCATTGCCTCCGGATCCAGTCCGGAAAACGCCCTGTGGTTGACTGCATTGCACGGATTCCCTTGCGCCAGAGACCCAAAGCACCCCCGGACGCGCGCGATTATAACATGCTCAAAGGGCCGGGGAACAGACTATTCTCGTGCTGCGCCATGACCGGAGCGGATGGGAGTCATGGGAAATATGGGAGATATGGGAAGAATGGGAGTCCGGTTGCTTCCCAGATCAAGTCTAGTGCCCAACAGGCGCGCAATGTTGAGGAATCGTGCTATTCAACCACCTCCTCGAAGATGACCTGAACGGATGGCACGACGTTCTCGTCGGCGACTGCCGTGACGTTGAGCGTCTCAACGCGCAGCATGCGCTTGATATCGTCGAGCGCGGCTTCCAGCGCGGGCACCGTTTCGGCTTTGACCGTCACATCGGCACTGCGAACGGCTGCAGCCATGCTCTTGTTGGCGTCCGCCTTGGCCTTGCGCAGCAGGTCGACCATCTCGACAGCGGTGGCCCAAACGCCGGCGACCTTGGGCTCGGGAATTGCCGCGAGTTCGTCCGTCGAAGGCCAGGGGCTGGCGTGGACCGAATGCTTCATGTCCGGGTCACCCGAGTAGGCCCACTGCCACACTTCCTCGGTGATGTAGGGCACGAACGGCGCCAGCAGGCGCACGAGACAGCGGTGCAACAGGCGCAGTGTGGCGCATGCGGAAAGGCGCCCGGACGTCAGTTCCTCGTCGTAGGTGCGCGGCTTCGCAATTTCGAGGTAGTTGTCGCAGAAGACCCGCCAGAAGAAGTCTTCCACCATGCCCAACGCCTGGGCATAATCGAACTCGTCAAAGGCCTGGGTGGCGCGCTCCAACAACGGGCGCAATTCGGCAACCACGGCCAAGTCCACCTCGGTCACTATCTTTTCCGGACCAAGGTCCCGTGGGTCAATGTCCGCAAAGCGGACAAGCGCAAATTTGCTGGCGTTGAACAGCTTGGTGCACAGTTTCCTGCCGACTTTGAAGACCTGCTCGTCGTAGGCCGTGTCCACACCGAGCCGGGCGCGGGCGGCCCAGTAGCGCACGCTGTCCGCGCCGTACTGGTCAATGAGCGGTTCGGGCGTAATGACGTTGCCCTGACTCTTGGACATCTTCTTACGGTCCGGGTCCAGGATCCAGCCGCTGATGACCACATTGCGCCAGGGGATTTCGTTCTCGTGCAGATAGGCCTTGACGATGGTGTAGAACGCCCAGGTGCGGATGATCTCGTGGCTCTGGGGGCGAATGTCCATCGGAAAGAGCTTCTTGTGACGAACCGGGTCCTCAATCCAGCGGCTGGCAATCTGGGGTGTCAGCGAACTGGTGGCCCAAGTGTCCAGCACGTCGGGATCGCCGGTGAAGCCGCCGGGCTGATCGCGCTGGTCCTCTGTGTATCCGGGCGGAACATCGTCCAGCGGGTCTATGGGCAGCGTGTCCGCTGCCGGGACAATCATCTGGTCAAAGTGCGTAAGACCCTGCTCGTCCACCTTGTACCAAACGGGGATGGGCACGCCGAAGAAACGCTGGCGGCTCAGGCACCAGTCGGAGTTAAGCCCCTCCACCCAGTGCTCGTAGCGCTTTTGCATGAATTCGGGATGCCACTGAATCTTGCGGCCCTGGCCAAGCAGGGCGTCTTTCTTGTCGATGATCTTTACGTACCACTGGCGCGCGGGAATCAATTCGAGCGGCCGGTCGCCCTTCTCGAAGAACTTGACCGCGTGAACGATATCCTTCTTCGGGCTGTCGATCACGCCCTCGGCGGCCCCGGCGATTTCCACAATGGCCGCCTGGGCCTTCTTGGTGTTGAGTCCCTGCAACTGGGCATAGACGGCGTTTGCCGCGTCGGGATCAAGACTGTCCCAACCGGTGTCACCGCCCTTGGGCCCAAAGGTGACAGGGCGCAGACGGCCGTCGCCGCCCAGGATCTGGCGCAGCGGCAGGCGGAAATCGCGCCACCATTCCACGTCGGTCTGGTCGCCGAAGGTGCAGACCATGACCACGCCGGTGCCCTTTTCCGGGTCCGCCTTCTCATCGGTAAGGATGGGAACGGGGGCCTTGAACAACGGTGTCACGGCGTTTTTGCCCACATAGGCCTGGTAGCGTGGGTCTTCGGGATGCACGACCACGGCCACGCAGGCTGCAAGCAGTTCGGGGCGGGTTGTGGCGATGACCAGATACCCGTCCGTGCCCTCAATGCCAAAGCGAAGATGGTGATAGGCGCTGGGCAGTTCTTTGTCCACCACCTCGGCCTGCGCGATGGCGGTTTGAAAATCGATATCCCACATCACGGGACGGTTGTCCTGGTAGGCTTCGTTCTTGGCGAGCAGGTCCAGGAAGCTGGCCTGGGAGGTGCGGCGGCAGTGCGTGTCGATCGTCGCGTATTCCTGCTCCCAGTCATAGCTCAGTCCGAGCCGCGTCCAGAGATGGCGGAATGCGGCCTCGTCCTCTTTCGTGACCACGTCGCAGAGTTCGATGAAGTTCTTGCGGCCGATGACCTCGGGCGCGCCCTTGAGTCCGCGCTCGCGCTTGAAGTCGGGCTTGTAGTGCAGGTGCGCGTCGCACTTTACGTTGTACATGTTCTGCACGCGCCGCTCGGTGGGCAGGCCGTTGTCGTCCCAGCCGATGGGAAAGAAGATGTTCTTCCCGCGCATGCGCTGGTAGCGGACGATAAAATCCTGATGGGAATAGCTGAAAAGATGGCCCACATGCAGCGAGCCGCTTACCGTCGGCGGGGGCGTATCCACCACGAAAGTCTCATCGCGACCGCGCGACGGGTCCCATGCGTAAATGCGGCTGTCCGCCCAGTCGGCCTGCCACCGGGACTCTATGTTGCCCGGCTCGAAGTTCTTGGGAAATTCCATCATACGTCTCCCGCTGCATCAAGTTCTGGAAGAAAAGGGAACGCCCGGTCCAAACGGCACCGGGCAGGCGCAAGTATAGCAGAAAGGCCATGCGACTGGGAAGATGCGGTCCCTCACGCCGGTGTGGGGCAGGCATTCCTGTCTGCCTCACTCTTCCGGCACCGGTACCCTCTTTCCAGAGGGCGGACGTTGGCGGGATTCGCTGCGGACGCTGTGGTCATACGATTCGACCAACCGAAGGCCTCCTGACGTTGCGGTCAGCGGTCACATTTGTTTGACCACAACCACGGCAAAGATGGTTGTTCGTATGTGACGCAAAGCATATCTTGTATCGTCATATTATCCAGCAACAGAATATACTGATCCACGGCCCGTTTGAACCGCAGGTAGACCACCATTTCCCCGTTTTCGTTGAAGGCAGCGCGTTCCACTTCCATTCCATCCATATCTGACGCATATATTTCTGCCGAATAAATATCCCTGCCAGCATCAGCATGGTCCACCTTATGCGCTGCAAATCTTACGCTTCCAATGCCCTCAGGGAGCCGGTTGTCCGGGGCACGCGCGAGATGAATGTTGTCAACATAGTCTATCTCACCACCTGTTGCTGGGACGCGATTCTGCGTAAAGTAATCCCACTTCTTCCCATTCACGGATGCGTGGACGGTATAGTTGTATTGATGCCCCGCTGACAGCTTTATGGCGTCATTGAGGCGCTCCTGACTGCACACTTCCTTGAACACTGCATTGACGATCCGTGCGCGCCGCATCATGACGTCTGTGCAATCCCTATCGCATCTTTCCAATCTTTTGTACCAACCCTGTTTCAGGCCGTAACTTATTTGGTTAAGCGCTTCGCTGTTCTTGTTGACGAGGGGAATACTCAGCGCCGCCCTGCTTCGTGACACATTGGTTGAAAAGAAGGGGATATCCAGATTACTCGTATGAACGTACCTATAGGCGGCATAAAGGCCGGCACTCCCGGCAATCACCAATAACGCGATCAACACCACATGCCAGCGTGTCACACGCATCGCCAATCCTCCTGATAGACAAGATTTGCGCAGATATTCCGGAAGGAACCTCCCGGAGAGGACGAGAATTGTTTTGAATCTTCCGGCCCTTTGGCTTCGGTTTTGAGGCCTCCAAGCAGCAGGCTTTGGCGATCTTCTGCGATACCTTCTGAAGAGAGACCTCCCAGAGCACGCCGCTATGTCTTGGTTATTCGTATCCCCCCGGCAACCGGAGTCATGTTTGTTGCCCGCCTCATGACCAAGGAAGCGGCGCGGCAATTTTTTCGGGAGCGGGGATTCCGGAGCCTAAGATCGTCCGTGATTTGAAGTTATCGCGGTTTTACTGGGCCG
>CAIJOU010000912.1 GCA_903822375.1 Candidatus Hydrogenedentota bacterium | reverse complement strand
CTGCTGATCGCCGACGAGGTGATCGACATATTTCTTCCCGTGCTTTTCTACCACGTGGAGGCGCGCCGGTGGCGCAAGCTGCACAAGGACGCGCCCGAGAGCGGGGTTGAGGAAGGAGTTTTCCCATGAGTGAAGAGAATCCCAAGCCACGCTCGTTCCTGGGCAAGGTGTTCTTCCTGTTCAAATTCCTGGAGATTCGCCTCAGGTTCGTGGCGATTCTGATCGTCACGGCACTGGTCGTCGGTTACTGGGACCACATCCAGAACTACTACGAGCGCTATCAGCGGGAGCACACGGCCGCCAAAACCGAATTGCAGGGCGCGCCCGCGGAGACAGCCGAAAACGCGACTGAATTCTACTGCGGCATGCATCCATTTGTGGTCCGTGACCGGGCCGGCAAGTGCCCGATTTGCGGCATGGACCTCGTGGAACGCAAGAAGGGCGCGGCCTCCACGCTGCCCGAGGGGACCCTGGCGCGGGTGCAGGTTTCGCCGCAGCGCATTGCCCAGGCGGGCATCGAGGTGGAACCGGTGCTGTACCGTCTGCTGACGCGCACGTTGCGGTCCTACGGCGTGGCCGAGGCGGAGGAGAAGCGCATTTCGAAGATATCAGCGCGCTTTCCCGGCCGCGTCCAGGAACTGCTGGTGAACACGGTCGGTTCTGTCGTGAAGAAGGGTGACCCGCTTGCCAAGATTTACAGTCCGAAATTTCTGGCGGCCTCGCAGGAGTATGTGCGGGCTCTGAACTCGAACGAGAAAGACACGCTTCCCTCCAATCCGGAGATGGCGGCGCTGGAGAAAGGGCGTAGCCAGCAGATGGTTGCCGCGGCCCGCAAACGCCTTTCTCTGGCGGGATTCACGGAGGCCCAACTCGATGCCATTGCCGAGAATGGAAAGGTAAACGACACCGTTACCCTCTTTGCGCCACAGTCGGGAACCGTCATTGAGAAGACGGTTCTGCTCGGTGAGACGGTGGAAGAAGGGACCGCGCTCTTCACGGTGGCGGACCTTGGCGAACTGTGGGTGCAGGTGAAGGTGCCCGAGGCCGATTTGGCGTCGGTCAGGCAGGGCATGCCCGTGGAGATTACGACTGTGGCGTGGCCGGGCAAGATCTTCTACGGCAATGTGGAGTTCGTATACCCCGTCATGGACGAGGCAAACAGGACGGTGAAAGTGCGGGTTGCCGTGGCCAATCCAGAGGGCCAGCTGCAACCGGGCATGTATGCGAATGCAGTCATACGCTCGCCTATCGGGCAGTACAATGAAGAGGGGAAGAGCGCGGCCGCACCCAAGGACATCCCCCTAAATCCCCCTTCAAAGGGGGACTCTGGCTTCCCTACGACAAAGCAGGAAGATGCCGACAAGTATCTGGCGTCGCTGAAGGACGGCGCGGAGTACTTTGCGTGTCCGATGGATGCCAACGTGGTTTCGGACAAGGCGGGGAAATGTCCGGTGTGCGGCATGAATCTTGACGCGAAAAAGCGCGGCGAGCAGGTTGCTGCCGCGCCTGCCGCGGCCCTGCCGAGCCTTCCCACAAAGACCCAGGAGGACGCGAACAAGTACCTTGCGTCCCTCGGTGCCGGGGCTTCCTATTACACCTGCTCGATGCACGCCGAGGTGGTTTCCGACAAAGCGGGGGATTGCCCGCTCTGCGGTATGAAGCTGGAGGAAAGGAAGAGAGAGGCTTCGGCGTTCGCGGGCGCGGAAGGGGAACGATGGAACGCTGGACGGAGGGCTATGCATGCCCGATGCATCCGGACGAATTGAGCGACAGACCGGGAATCTGCCGGACCTGCAATTGCGGCATGGCCATGAACAAGTGGAAGGTGGAGCGGGTCCTGAGCGTGCCCGAATCGGCGGTCATTGACACGGGGACCCGGAAAGTCGTCTATGTGGAGACGCAGGCGGGCGTGTATGATGCCCGTGCCGTCACACTCGACAACCGGGTCGGGACGTATTATCCTGTGATAGACGGATTGGCGGCGGGGCAGCGGATAGTCACGCAGGGCGCGTTCCTGGTGGACGCCGAGGCGCGGCTGAATCCGTCGACGCCATGGGCTGAGGATAAGAGCGCGCCGGCCGCGCCTGCGGCTCCGGCGGAGGGCCACGCAGGAACGGCAGGGATGTGATGTGTGCTTATATCCAGTGCCAAGGGACGACAGGCGAGGGCGCCTGTCCCAGATTTTGGGCGCGAAGTGCAACTTCGCGGACAGGTGCGTTCCCAAGTGCAACTTGGGAACGAGGGGGAATGAGTAGACTGTCTTGGCAGGAGGATTAGGATGTGATTGCAGCCCTCTTATTGTGTGTCGCATTCACGGCACCCGCGGTGGACGCGCCCGCTTTCCGTGCGGGGAACGACGAATTGCGCCAGTACCTGACGGAGGCGTCGG
>CAIJOU010000911.1 GCA_903822375.1 Candidatus Hydrogenedentota bacterium | reverse complement strand
CCATGGTATATCTTCTTTAGCAAGCCCGCCGAGCCTCTGCCTACCATGCTTAATTCCGGTGGGCCTTTTTTTGGGGGACGACTTGAGAGATGTTGCCTTAGCCCTGCTTTATACCCCCTACATCCCCCGCCACGCTTTACAGCGTGGCCGCCCCCTTCAAAGGGGGACCTAAGAACCGGTCACACTGGGGGTTATACCGTATCCCTATGATCAAGAGATACGCGGGTCCGAACCGATGGACTCGCAAACTCGGATCGTTTTCCCTTGCCTGCGCCTTCCAAGTATGTCATCATTTGCGGGTCAAGGATGCCTGCGGGCATCAAGAAGGAGACTCACCATGCGAAACCTGTCTATAACTCTGAGCACCACCGTGCTGGTGGCCCTGTTGGCCTTTTCCGGTTGCTCGAAGCCGGCTGAGCCTTCCGGAGGAGCCGGAACGCCGGGCGCTGCCAAGTCCACAATCAAGCTGGCGGGAATGGTGTTCCAGGAAGACCAGTTCTTCCGGTTGGTGCTGTTCGGCATGCGCGATGCGGCCAAGAAGGCGGGCGTGGAACTGCTGGAAGGCAACAGCGCCATGAAGCCGGAGAAGGAAATCCAACTGGTCAACACCTACATCGCGCGCAAGGTGGACGCCATTATCCTGTCGCCGATCAGTGCGAAGGGTTCCGTGGCTGCACTGAAGCCGGCCGTGGACAAGGGCATCAAGGTCGTCACCTATAACACGTCCGTGGATGGCGATTTGGCCGTCTCGGCAGTGGCGAGCATCGAGGAAGACCTGGGCGCGCAGACCGGCAAAGCGGCAAAAAAGTATATTGAGGAAAAACTGGGCGGCAAGGCGAAGATTGCCGTGTTCTGTTTCAAGTCGCAGGCGCCGGAGCAAAGCGAGGCGCGCGTGGGCGGCTTTAAGAAGGAAGTGGGGACGCTGCCGGGCGTGGAATTCGTGGCGGAGCAGGACGCTTGGCTGCCCGAACTGGGCGTCAAGCGGGTGGGTGACGTGCTCACGGCGCATCCGGATGTCAACATCGTCTGGGCGGCCAACGAGGGTGGCACGGTCGGCGCGGTGATGGCCGTGCGCAATGCGGGCAAGACCGGGCAGGTGGCCGTGTTCGGCACGGACGCCAGCGACCAGTTGCTGGGCTTCCTGCAGGCGGATGACAACATCCTGCAGGCCATCACGAGCCAGCGGCCCACCGACCTGGGGCGAACGGCGGTCGAGAACGCACTGAAGGCGATCAAGGGCGAGACTGTAGAGAAGAAGGTGTCGATTCCGGGCGTGTGCCTCTCGCGCACCGATCCGGCGGGCGTGGCGGCCTTTGCCAAGCAGCTTCAGGAATGGATGAAGGGCAATTGAGCAATTACGAATTAGGAATGAGGAATTAGGAATTGAAGACGGCAGACGGGAGTGAGATTGGCGTGCCCAGGGCCAATCGGGAGATTGGCGTTCCCAGGGTGCGCGGGATGGTACGATGCCGCCGGGGGACTGCCACCATTTCCCACCAGTGGCTTGGAGTTTTTAAGCAAATCGGTGCGTTGGAAATGGTGGCTGTACCCGGGCTCGCGAAGATCCGGGGTACGGCGGCTCGGGTACAGGCACCCATTTCCGGTTCAGTGTTGTGCTGTCCCTCCCCGGCCTTGTGCGGAAATGGGTGCCAGTCCCCCTGTGGCTTTCTTCCGCGAATCGCCGCCAGCGGCGGTCTGAGGCTCGCAATGATGGGAGATTGCCGCGCTGCGCTCGCAATGACGGAAAGGCGGGCCAATCAGGAGATTGGCGTTCCCAGGATGGCGCGATGAGGGGGCATCATCTCCAGACGGTTAATCTGCGCAAGGAATACCCCGGCACGGTCGCGCTGGACGGGGTGTCGGTGGATTTCGAGGGCGGCATGGTCCATGCGCTAATCGGCAAGAACGGCGCGGGCAAGAGCACGCTTGTGAAGATTTTCGCGGGCAGCGTGCAGCCGACCAGCGGCACCCTTCTCATCGACGGGGCACCCGTCGAACTGCGCTCGCCCTCTGACGCCTTTGCCAAGGGCATCGCGACGGTGTACCAGGAGATGAGTCTGGTGCCCGAGATGACCGTGGCCGAAAACATCTTCCTCGGCCGCTGGCCGCGCCGCAAGGGGCTTCTGCGATCCATGGTCAACTGGCGCGGTATTGCCGATGCGGCGCAGCAGGTGCTTGACGGCATGCACGTGTCACTGGACCTGCGCCGCAACGTGGGCGAACTGGGCATGGCGCAGCAGCAGATTGTGGAAATCGCCAAAGCCATGTCGTTCAACCCCTCGGTCATCATGCTCGACGAGCCGACCTCGGCGCTGGCGCGGCACGAGACGGAGAACCTGTTTGCGCTTATCCGGCAACTGGCCGCCAAGGGCGTTGCCGTCATTCACATCACGCACCGTCTCCAGGAACTGAAGCAAGTCGCCGACACGGTGACCGTGCTGCGCGACGGCCACTGCATCGGCTCGATCGGCATCGACGAGGCCACACCGGAAACCATCGCGCACATGATGTTCGGCGGGGTGACGCAGGCTGTGCGGCCCGCCGACCTGCAGGCGGGCACCGAGCCCGTGATGCGGGTGCGCAGGCTGGGCCAGCCGGGCAAGTTCCATGGCGTCAATTTCGATCTGCGCAAGGGCGAGGTGCTGGGCATTGCGGGCATGCTGGGTTCGGGCCGCACTGAACTGCTCCAGGCCATCTTCGGCGTGGACCCCTGCGCGTCCGGCGAAATCGTGCTGGACGGGAAGGCAATCCGCCCGACCACACCGGCGGGCATGAAGGCGCTCGGCCTTGCCTTCACGCCGGAAAACCGCAAGGAGCACGGGTTGGTGCAGGAACTGAGCACGCGCGCCAACGTGTGCCTGGCCAGCCTGGACCGCATCACCACGGCCGGATTCACCACAAAGGCGCGCGAGCGCGCCGTGGTCCGGCCGCTCATGGAGCGGCTTGCGGTCAAAGTGCCCGACATAGAGCACGCGGTGGCCTCGCTCAGCGGCGGCAACCAGCAAAAGGTGGTGGTGGCAAAGTGGCTGAATACGGAACCCCGCGTGATCCTCTTTGACGAGCCCACGCGCGGCATAGACGTGCAGGCCAAGCAGCAGATCTTCCAGATTATGTGGGATCTTAGCCGCCAGGGCATAAGCTGCGTTTTCGTGTCGAGCGAGCTGGAGGAACTGGTGGAGGTGTGCCACCGCATCCTGATTATGAAACACGGCACCATTACGGGCGAGGTCTTCCCGGAGAGTATCTCGGTGGAGGAACTGGTCGTCCGCTGTATGGATGCATGAAAAGGAAGAATTCAGAATTCAGGAGTCAGAAGAGAAGACTGGACCACGGAACACACTGAAAACACGGAAGAAGACAAACCGCAGAGATCACAAGGAACGCAAAGATAAGACAAACTGCTGCCTTGGGGTTGGCGGATTGCCAAGGCAGGCGGGACGCCTGCGATACGTTTGCGAAGAGCTTGCGCGAAGGAAGACAGGAAGTTGACGTACAGTCTGGACATGGAGAACTGGGATGACTGAGAATCCAAACGCAGCCGGGGGCGCGTCGCTGGTGTCGACGCTCGCGCCGTTGCGCAAATATGTGCTGGAGTTTGTGCTGCTGGGGGTGTGCCTGTTCCTCGCCTTTCGCGCGCCGGGCTTCTTCACCCGCGACAACCTGCTCAACGTGCTGCTCAACGTGTCCATGCAGGGCGTCATCGCCTTCGGCATGACCATGGTCATCATCTCCGGCGAGATCGACCTGAGTGTGGGCTCCGCTGTCGCCTTTTCCGGGTGCATCACCGCTTGGCTGACCGGTTTTTTGGCGGCGCACGGCCTGCCACTCTTTCTTGCCATCCCCGCGGCGGTGCTGGTGAGCCTGGCGGCGGGATTCGGCATCGGCTGTGTGACCGGCTTCCTGCGTACCCGCTTCAACGTGCCCACCTTCATCTCCACCCTCGCTTGGATGACCGTGCTCAAAGGTGCGTCCGAACTGATCACCAACGGTTTCCCCCTCACGCCTTTCCCCCAATGGTACAGCTACCTCGGCAGCGGCTACCTCTTCGGCATCCCCTTCCCCGCCATCATCTTCCTGGCCGTGTTCTGCGCCATTCAGGTCCTCATGAGCTTCACGGCCTTTGGCCGTTCCATCTATGCCGTGGGCGGCAACGCCGAGGCGGCCCGCATCAGCGGCATCAAGGTGGGCCAGGTGAAGATCCTCGTCATGGGCACCGTGGCGATGCTTACCGCGCTCAGCGGCGTCATGCAGTCGGCGCAGATCATGTCCGGTTCCGCCACCACCGGCCAGGGCTGGGAACTTGACGTCATTTCCGCCGTCATCATCGGCGGCACGAGCCTCATGGGCGGCGCGGGCACCGTCTGGGGCACCTTCATCGGCGTGGTTTTCCTGGGCGTGCTGCTCAACGGCATGACGCTCATGAACATCAGCGAGTACTGGCAGCACGTCGTCCGCGGCGCACTCATTCTCGCCGCCGTGCTGATCAACCTGGCGCCAGCACAAAAAAAGTGACCGGCGGGCCAAATGCCCGCCGGCCATGTTTGCCTTCTTGTTAGAGGGCCCGGAAACCCTCCTTCACATCATTCAGCCTAGCGCCCGTAGGTCGTGACTACCGGCGGCAGGGGCGGTGGCATCACACCGTACGGGGCGGCGATGGGGGCAGGCACCGGGGCGGGCACCATGCGCTCCTCAACCACCTCGGGCACCATCTGCGTGCGGTTTTCGTAGAAACCTCCGCCTATCTTGGCACCGGTGCGCGGGTCAAACGATTCAGGCACCCACACCTGGGTGGTCTCGTAATGGGCCGGCGCGGTGATGACCCGTTCGCGGTAGTACGGTGCTGCGGGCTGGGCGTACTGGTAATACTGACTGTTCTGCGCGGCCTGGGCCGCAACACCGACCAGTCCAACCACGGCATTGGCAATACCCACGTCGCGGTAGGCCTGCGGCATGCCGTATTCATCGTAACCATACCCGTGGCCATAGCCGCCATAGCCGCCATGGTAATTCCCGCCGCCGTAACCATAGCCGCCGTAACCGCCCTGGCCGATGAGTGACTGGAGGATCTCACCATGGCCGATATTGCCATTGCGGAATCCCTGGCCCAGCAGGCCGCCCAGGTTCTGGGACCCGCCGCGGCCACCGCCGCCATTCAGCAGTCCTTGGCCCAACAGGCCGCCCAGATTCTGGGACCGGCCGTGGCCGCCACCGGCGTTGCGCAGTCCCTGGCCCAGGAGGTTGCCCAGATTCTGAACGCCGCCGTGCCCGCCGCCCCGGATCGCCCGGGAAAGATTGGGCAACCCACCACCGTGGTTTGCGGCGCCCGCGAGCGCCTTGCCCAACCCGCCGAGCGGGCTGCCGTGCGGTCGCGCGTATGCGGGCTGCGCGATGAAGCACATCATTCCCGCAACCGCGAGGACCAATCCAAATCTCACTGTGTTCTTACGCATGACCCGTCTTCCTTTCTTCATTCTTTCGTCGGGACCACCGACGAAGCCGTACCGCCTGTTGCCGCCGGACGCCTACTGCTCCGAGTCCGACAACCGAAAAGTTGTCGGTGTCTGTACCGCTGTATTTGCGCGCCCTGATTCCTAGATTCAACTGGCCTAATCGATGCCATCTAAATAAACGATACCGCCCGCGAATTTATTCATCACATTTGAAAAGTTCTTTTGAAAATATCATTTGAGTATTCTCTTGACAAGTGCGGGTTTTGCGTGCGGGGAACCGAGATCATAAGGAATAAGCAAGAACTTCTGTTATGTATTGATAACATGTGCTCAGTTACTTAACTCCGCCACGGTCAAGGAGACCTGCCATGAACAAGTTGACGGTCTTTGCAGCATTGATGGTGTTGACACTCTGTGCCTCCCCCCTGTCCCATGCCCAGGGAGTGCCATGGTTCGAGGTGGCGGTGGCTGAACCGGGCGCGGCCCCGGTTGCGCTGCAGGGCGTTCAGGATCTGGCCGTAGACGATATTGTTTTCGACTATAAGGCGGTGGCGAGCCCGCCGCCCGGTTCCCCCGCCGATTTGGCGGCCGCCCAGCAGGCCGATTACCGGCTCTACAGTCCCGGACAGGCCCACTGGGGCAATGCCAGAATCACCCTGGACTCCGGCCCGGACGCCGACAAGCTTCACTCGTGGATGAAGGACGCCTTCGACCAGAAGGCGCTCCGGAAGAACATCTCGGTGACACTGTTCAAGTCTGACAAGACCGCCGGGCGGTCTTACAACTTCTTCGATTGCTTCCCCGTGCGCTATGAAATGCCGAATCTGAACAGTTCCTCGTCCGCGCACGCCACGGAAAGACTCACCGTAAGCATCGGCCACATTGAATTCGCAGACCCTGAAGCGTCACCGGCGGCGACCCCGGGAAATGTCTATGCCACACTCACTGACGGCGCGGGCGACAGCGTCACCGATACCTGGGATTCCTGGGGCGGCGGCGAGCCCATGCTGATTCTTTCGGAACTGCTTAACGGTGCCCAGTTCAGGACAAACTCACCGGGCCACAAGACAGTGGGTGAAATCACCCTGCGCGGTGCCGCGTGGCTGAGCAAGAAGGGCTACGACTACTGGCTGAACAAGGCCCTTGCAGGCGCGCCCTGGCTGTCGGGCCCGAAGGGCACCGAAGCCGGTCAAGTTGTGCTGCGCTTCCGCAAACGGCCAGGACCGCCCAATACTGCGGCGCCGGAAAGAACGTACATCTACCATGACTGCTTCCCAGTCCGCTACGTCTTCCCCCTCCTGTCGGTAACCAACACTACAGGAAACGTCATGGAAGAGGTAAGCATAAAGCCAATCCGTGTCGAACTGAAATAGCGCTGTCCCAGGCACCCAGCGGTGGCAACGTTTTGGCCTCCGCGTCGACCACCATTCAGCCTGCAATTGGGGTGCTTACCCGTTACAAAGCCCGGGCCTTAGAGATTTATTGGCGCCGCACAGGACGTGCGGCGCCAAGTTTATGTGTGTATGATATGCCGCGTCAGGAAGCGGCACCGTCCAACGCCGCCCAGTCTCTCAGCACATCTGTTCCTTTGTGGCGCACTGCCGTGAAACGAGAAGATTCAAAGGAGCGCCAGTGCCACGTTCTTCGAAGCCAGACTGAAACTGCCGAACAATAACCTGGAGACGGTTTGTCATGATGCGACTCTTATTCGTCGTTGCGCTTGTGCTGCCTGTCATTGGCCATGCCCAGACGGTGGAGGTGAAAGCGGAGGAGGAGGTGTACAAGTTTTTCAACCCGAACAACGGCTCCGGGCCGTTGTGGGCATACGGGAGCACGGAGATTGTCCGGATTGGGGATGACGTGTATGTGTGCCAGCAGGAAACGGGCGACGGCGTTCCGCCGCTGAGCAACACGCGCTGGCGCCTTCTGAAACGTGCGGCGGAAGGCTGGAAGATGCTGGCGGAGCAGGACGGGTTTATTCAGCGTGAGCCCTGCCCGCTTGGCGTCGTGGACAAGACCGTCCTCATGTCGATTAACCCGTCAACACAACCGCCCGGAACCAAGTACGGCAACTGCATTCCACAGATACTGAAATTCTCCTTCAGCGGCGACCAGGTCGGACAGGCAACGTTTACACCGGTGTGGAACAAGGAGCACTACTACACCGACCACAGCTACCGCGGCTTTGCGGTGGACCCGCAGGCGGGGCACATGCTCCTGTTAAACATAGACGCCAAGACAAGCGAGGAGAATGCGTGCCTCATGACCACCGACGGCGAGACCCTCGGCAATGCATCCGTCAGTTTCCCCATCCGCGCCTGTTATCCGCAGGTGGCGCTGCGGGGAAATGCGGTGCATGTGCTGGCCGTCGGCGACATTGTTGAACCCGTTGAGGAATGGAAGAAATACAAGTTCGAGCAGACCAAGGCCACGTGGGATTATGTGTTCCGCATTCTGTACTACACCACAACACCCGACGTCGCAAAGAGCGGATTCTCCGCACCCCTCGAGATTGCGAACGTGGACCAGACCGGCGGGGCAATTTCGAATCAGGACCTCTGGCTCAGTCCCGACGGCGAAGCCCACATCATGTACACGCAGCGCGAAGTGGCCTCTCCCCTGCTTCGCGACAAGTTCTTCCCTGGAAAGTCCATCGTCACCTCGCTGCATCTGGCTGTGGTGAAAGACGGCGCCGTGACCACGCGGCGGGTGCTTTATGCGGGAACCGACGCGGCGCAGTGCGGCCATGCAAGGTTCCAGGTCGCCGCAGACGGCACCGTCTACGCCGTAATGATCGTCAGCGGTCCCGAGGCGGGCAACAAGCTGATGCAAGTCTTTCCGCCCGTGGAGAACGCGCCGCTGATTCCCGTTCCGGCGAAACACCCGATGTCCAGCTATTGCCTGGCCAGCGTGCGCGCCGGGAATGCGGCTTCCAACACTATCGACCTGCTGGGGCAGTCCTCGGGAGACACAATGTCGTACCTGCAGATTGTGATTTCGCCCAAGAAATGAGGCGGACCACGAGAGTTCGTCGCTCGGTCGTTCGCCCAGTTTCTTGCCGATGACTGCCGTGTCGGCGACCAGCGCCGCGAAGCACCGCAGCGGACGGATTCGTCCTCTCACGCCCGCCATGGCCGCTTGCGGGCGGCCTGGTCCCGCTGAACTTGGTCCCACGCGTCCAGAAACAGGTTGGCATTCTTGACCACCTGGAAGTCGTACATTCCAACGCAGAGGAAATCTGCGCCATTCTTTAACGCGTAGGGAAAGCCCTCCTTGGGGTGGATGGCACCGGCGGCCAGGGTCTTGAATCCGATCCAGGGCTGCTCCATCTGTTCCATATAGGCGATGGTCTCAGCGGGGTTGACGCACCAGATGTTGTCCTGTTCCGGCTGTGGTTTGGCCGACCAGTAGTCCGTGTGGTGCAGGGTTTTCACCCAAAAGTCAGGCATCAGCCCCTTCTCCACGCACGCCTGAACCGTCTCCAGTTTATGCGCGCCTATTCCGGCCGGAAGACCGTTGCGGCGCACCAGTTCAAGGAATTTGGCAAGGGCATCAAAGTCGCCGTTCGCCACGAGGTGGTCGGCAACGCCGCCCTGGGCGTAACAGGCGTGCCCTCCTGCGTCAATAGACACCTTGGCGCCCTCCATGAGGCCGCCCATTGCACAGTCGGAAATGAACTGGATCTTGCCGCCTTCTTTCTTCCAGTAGTCCGAGATCACCCGGCAGAGCCGCGGGTTGGTCAATATGGTGTTCATGCCGCAGCATTCGGCCAGGTGGAAGGTCTCGAAAACCTTCCGGTCCGTGTGATAGGCGCAAACAAGGTCGGACACGTAGATCAGGTCGCGCGAGTGCGCCCAGCCACCAATGAGGTTGCCGCCGAGGAAAATGCGACTCAACTCCAGATTGCCTATCTTGGCACGGGGCATGGGCCCCTTCAGTTCGTCCAGACTCGCCGCATTTACCCGTTTTGCCGAGGCCCCGGACACGCCATCCACCTTGTGCGCTTTCATGTGCGACAGGAGATGCTCCACTTCCACGCTCTCCCAGCCTCTCCTTCTCTGAAACGCATAGGCGAAGGCGCCCATTGCCGGTACAGGCAGCAGGTGTTTCAGCAACTCGCGGCGACCGACCGAAGTGACCGGCGCGGCCGCTTCCGGGGGGACACCGGCGCTCAGCGCCACGCTTTCTTCGGCAGCCGGGGCTCCACGAAGTGCGCGAAACAGACCGTCCAGTCCTATGAACCTGCCCGTGGGAACGCAGGCAAGCACGAGCAACGCCGCCAGTTCCACAATATTCTTGTCGACAACCAGATAAGCGCCCTCCGTGGGGGTGCCGAATCCCATGCCCGCCAGCGGGGGATGGGCAACATAATACAAACCCAGCAGCAGCGCGCCAAAAAAGCCGGCCAAACGGCTGAAACAGCCAAGCATGAGCCCCAAGCCAATCAACGTCAGCCCCCACATGTTCAGCAAATCCGCCGCACGCAGCGCCAACTCGTTCCGCGCGATATCGTGAAAATAGCTCGACAAGAACCACTCCGTGCTTTTCAGGTAGCCCGCTGAAGACCAGTTCGGATCATTGAGTTTGATGAGCCCCTCATACAGAAAATGCCAGCCGATGAGGGTGCGTAAAGCGACGAGCGCGAACATCATGAGACCGGCCCATTTGGCCACATCAACTTTCTGACGCTCCATAACCACAGGCTCCTTGCCGCCGCCGCCCGGCGGTATCAGTTCATCAGGGCAGATCGAATTGTCTGCGCCGCCAGTATAGAGGGCTTTCAGCCCGACTGCCAAAGTGAACAGACATTCCGCGCGGGCAAATAATGCCAACATTGAAAACAACGTGATAATATAGTCGACCGTGTTCGCCAAATGCAGGTGTAGGAGGCTGAATGAACAGAACCGCACTTTTCGTGTTGATGCTTGGGGCATGTTTGGGGACTGCCTATGCGGGGCAACCGCAACCCCTCGTGCTGGTCAAGACCATTCCTTTGAACGGAATCGACGGCCGCATTGACCATATGTGCGTGGATGCGAACAACGAGCGGCTCTATGTCGCCGCGCTCTCCAACGACTCGCTGGAAGTGATAGATCTTAAACTGGGCAAACGGTTGCGTTCGCTGTCCGGACCCAGGGGCCCCCGGGACGTGATGGTCCTGCCAGAGTCGCATGAGGTCGTTGTTGCAAGCGGTGAAGACGGTGTGTTCCGTCTTTATGACGAACAGCTGAACCTGCTGCGGTTCCTCAACGAACTTAAAGACGCCGACAATATACGCTACGACAGCACCTCCAAACGCGTCTATCTGGGCTGCGGTAAAGAGCTTGCCTTCATCGATCCGCAGGGTCCGACCAAGGTTGCGGAAGTCCTTCTGAACGCGCACCCCGAAGCATTTGCCGTGGAGAAGGACGGCAACAACATCTACATGAACCTGCCCGAACTGCGCGAAGTCGTGGTTATTGACAAAGGCAACGCCCAGATAACCGGACGCTGGAAACTGCTGGAAGACCGGGACAATTTCCCCATGGCCCTGGACGAGAAGAACAACCGGCTGTTCGTCGGCTGCCGGAGACCGGCCAAAATGCTCATCTATGACACCAAGAACGGTTCATACATCGGCAAGGTGGACTGTGCGGGGGATGCGGACGACATTCACTACGACAGTGAGCGCAAGCGGGTCTACGTGACGGGCGGACAGGGCTATATTACCGTCATCAGCGAAGTCGACCCGTACCTGTTCAAAGTGCTTGCAAGCGTCCCCACGGCTGACGAGGCACGCACCTCCTGCTTTGAGCCCACCACGGGCACGCTGTACCTAGCCGTGCCGCATCACCGCAAACAGCCCGCCGAAATACGCGTCTATAAGACCCGCCCCTAGGACACTTTGGTTCGTCAAATTTCGCACGGTAGTTTGTCTCCAACCACGCATTGGGAGATAATCATGTCCTCCACCCAGAAAGGACCGAAGGATGCGCAATGGAATTGTGTTATTGGCCGTGATGCTTGCGGCATTGTTTCCCTGCATGGCCGGCGCCGGCGACTCGCCCCAGTTTCGGGGCCCCAACCGCACCGGCGTCTTTGAAGAGAAGGGACTCCTGAAATCCTGGCCGGAGGGCGGTCCCGCCGTCGCGTGGACCGCGAAAGGACTCGGCAGGGGCTACTCTTCTGTGTCCGTTGTTGGGGGCAAGGTCTATGCCACCGGCATGCGCGAGGACCAGACCGGAGTGGTTCTGGTGTTCAACGAAAGCACCGGCGCGCTGGAGCAGAGCATTCCCTACGGCAAGGAATCGGTAGAGGAACAGGCGCCCGGTTCGCGGGCCACGCCGACCATTGAAGGGGCGCGCCTTTACCTGATGTCCGGCCTGGGCGTTGTGTACTGTTTCGACCTCGCCAACGGCAACAAGGTCTGGGAAGCAAATGTTCTGGAACGCTTCGGTGCGAAGAATATCATGTGGCAACTGGCCGAATCGGTCCTGATCGACGGTGACAGGATCATCTGCACCCCGGGCGGCACGGAGGCGCTGGTAGCCGCTCTGAACAAGAACACCGGGGAAACGGTCTGGACCACCAAGGGACTCAAGGACAGGGCCTCATACTGCACGCCGATTATCGCGAACCACAACGGGCATCGCATTCTGTTGACAGGCACCGGGGGAAACATTATCGGCGTGAATCCCGATTCGGGGGCGCTGATGTGGTCCTTCAAGCACAAGGTACCCTGGGACATTCACGCGGTGACGCCGGTCTATGACAAAGGTCTGGTGTACTACACCGGTGGCGACGGAGTGGGCGGCGGCGCGCTCGAACTGTCCAAGGATGGTTCCTCCGTGACCTCCAAATGGACCGACACCACCCTGGACTGCCTCCACCACGGCGTTGTGCTCGTGGACGGCAATCTCTACGGAACGGGATACAAAGCCGGCGGCAAACTCGTCTGTCTGGAAATGGCAACGGGCAAGGTGATGTGGACCACGAAAGAGGTCAAGGAAGGAATGACCGTGGCGGCGGACGGTATGCTCTACGTTTATGAAGGGCCAAAAGCAGGCACTGTAAATCTCGTCAAGGCCACTCCGGCCGGCTTTGAACGCACCGGGCGTTTTTCCGTGACGGAGGGTTCGGATCAGCACTGGGCCCACCCGACCATCGCAAACGGCCGGCTCTATATTCGCCACGGAGACGCGCTTGTCGCCTACGATGTCGCCGCGAAATAGCACTGCGCCCCTGATTCAAGGGTAACGACCACCGAAATACCCGCGACAGCGGACATGTCATTGCCGGCACAACGCCCCAGGCGTTGTGCCATTCTTCTTTGCAACGGCGGTGCCGGAGTCAAGCCCCCCCTCTGAACGAATACGCCCGCGCCCAAACGTGTTTCTATGATTAGAAAGAGTTGAATGCCACTTTGGAAAGGAGGTGACTTGAATGTTGACAAGTCTCAAGTCTCTTTTGGGATACAGATTGCGCGCGGTGGACGGCCATATCGGCAAGGTGCGTGATTTTCATTTTGACAATGAACACTGGACATTGCGTCACATGGCTGTGTCGACGCACATCCATTTCCCCTGGCCGGTGGTGCTCATTGAGCCGAAGGCCATAGGACGGCCCGACTGGGTGGAACAAACTGTGCCCGTATTCCACACTCTGGAAGACGTGCGACGTGCACCAAGACTATCCTCCGACCCGCCCCTGTACAAGCAGGTGCATGACAGGACCGCCAACTTCAGCGGGTACATTCCCCACTGGACACCCATGACCGACGCGCCCGAACTCGACACCAATTTTGTGCCGCAGGGCGAGTTCCAACTGCGCAGCCTGAACCATCTGATCGGCTACCGCGTTCATGCGGAGCATGAACTTGTCGGGCATGTGCACGATTTCCTGGCCGATGACGACTGGAACGTGCGCGCCCTAATCGCACGGTTGGAACTGTTCATCGGCGAGCGCTATGTCGCGGTGGACACGCAGGAAGTTATCGAAATCGGGTTTGTTGACCAACTGGTGCGGCTGTCGGTGCCGCGTTCCACACTTGAAACAGCCACGGAATACGACCCGATGCAGCCCCGTCAGCCTGACGTGGCCATATTGCGCGGAATGCACATGTCGAAAGTCGGCAAGTAACGGTTAGACCCTGGATCCCGAGCGGAAGGCGATGGAGCGTCCGGTAGAAGGCGCTTGCCTTGGGGTGAACGCCTTGACCGGCCAGGAAATCTGCAGGGCAAGGAGGTGTGATATGGATGCCTTTGGCGGGTTGCGCGGGAAGATCTTTGTGCTTGCCCTGACCCGGCAACGGAATATGCCACAACCCCGGCAGGCAACGGTGAGCCGGCGCGCTTCACGTCGGCACGAAAGCAGTGCCGCCCACATTTTTGGGCCGGGACCCTTCACGATAATCAAGAGCCGCAGGCCGCATTAGCTCCGCTCAACTCCTTGATGACCTCGCCCGCGAGGATAAATCCGGCAACCGGCGGAACGAAGGAGATGCTGGCGGGAATCTGGCGTTTCTCGCTGCACTTCCGGCCGTTGTCGCTGTTGCACACACAGGCCAGTTTGCACGTGAGAACTTCGGCCTCAAGCGGTTTTCTCGGCGTCTCCTCAGAGAACACCACCTTCAACGCGGTGACATTGCGTTTGCGCAGCTCATTTCTCATGACCCGCGCAAGGGGACAGTTCTTGGTCTTGTACAAATCGGCCACCACGAACCTG
>CAIJOU010000910.1 GCA_903822375.1 Candidatus Hydrogenedentota bacterium | reverse complement strand
GTTCCCGTCAGCGCCTTGGCTTATGACAACCTTGTCAGCGGACACCTGTATCTTCGCATCCGAGCGGTCCCCAAGCGGGAACCAGCGCGTGGCCGTTATGAGCAGGCGCCCATAGGGAGTTCCATTCTCCTCAAATCCCTTTTCGACACTGCAATGGAGGAAATATAGAGTCTTAAACACGCCCGAACCGCCCCCGTTTGAGAAGGTGCTTACCACTTGTGTTCCATCGGCCATGCTGCCGCACCATTCATAGCCAAAGTAACCTTTACCCTCCCCGTGCTCTACAACGTATATCCCCGGCTTCCGCTGTTTGATGTCACCGTCAAAGTATTCGTTGCTGCCGGCTGCAGCGGCAAGATCCATCGAAACGGACAGCGGAAATCCTTTGTCTGACATGTATCCTTCGAATTCTTCCAGGATGCCGGGGTGAATAGGCTTGCCTTTGTATTTGAACGATTTCTCCACCTCCGCCAACCTGGCCTGCATCTCCGGTCCGGCAGCGGCGTCCTGTCCCGTCTCCAGCGCCTTATAGATAACGGTGTCCGCTCCTTCCCTCGATACGACCACCTCCGTGTCCGATACCGTGACCTTTGAGCGGAAATCGAAGGGCACGGACCTCCGTATCGCAGTCATTAACAACCGGTCGTAGCACGTCCCGTCATCTTTCCATCCCTTGCCCGTGGAAAATGTGACGAAGAGGAGGCTCGATGGAAACATCCGTCCGCCGTCATCGCGCCATACATGGAGTACGTGAGAACCGTCCTTGAGTCTTCCAAACCATTGATATGCGTCTTTTGAATTTTCGTGGTAGTTTTTAATCACGACCGCGCCGTTTGGGTCCTTTTGGGCTCCCGTACTGTATTCGTTGGTATGGAAGGCGGCTGCAACATCCACCGCAACGGTAAGGGGGTATCCCTTGTCCGCCAGAGAAGTCAGGAATTCGCACAGCAGACCGGGATGAATGGGTTCCCCCCCATAGGTAAAATGCTGGTCTGCTTCGGTGAACTCCTCTGACACAGGCGGGCCTTTTCTTTTGGGAGATGACGAATTCTCTCCAGGAGATGATGATGTGTCTGGCGGAGCCGGTGCCGGCATCGGTGCCGGTTGGGCGGAGCCGCTTCCCGCTATTGGCTTTCTGGTTTTCCAGTCCCGCGAGAGCTTTTGGGCTTCAGCAATTTGTTGAGGCGTCATCGTTTTTGCCAGTCTATCGCGCGTCACTTTCGCCAAAGGAGTAGGGTACTTTTCTGCCGCGAGTGACAGCCACATGTAAGCTTGTACGCTGTCCTTTGGGACACCCCGCCCGTTCATATAGCGTTCGCCCAAGTCCTCCTGACCTGCGGGATAGCCTTGTTCTGCGGCCTTGCGAACCCATTTCGCTCCCTCTACGTCGTCTTTGGGCGCTCCGTCTTCACCTGCGTAATAAGCCCCTAGGTTGCATTGGGCATTAGGGTCTCCTTGGTCCGCTGCCTTACGAAGCCACTTGTACGCCTCGGGGATGTTCTTAGGCATGCCTTTCCCAATCATGCAGTACAAGCCAAGTTCGGACTGCGCCTTGACGTCTCCCTGTTCGGCTTTCTTCAGCAGTTCGGGATACTCCTCAGCTATCCTGTCTTGGGCGACCGCGACCGCGACCGCGGGTGCCGGTGCCGGTGTCGGTGCGGGCGCAGGTGCTGGTTGGGAGGAAACGCTTCCGCCTATCGGTTTTCCGGACGAGTCTACACGGTAACTCTTGACCGGACCCACCTCGAATCCCCCGTTACCGGGTGTACTTGATGTTGTCTGACCTTCCGTTGTTGGGGCAGAAGCAAGGACGACGACTAGGACAGCCGCAATCACCGTGATTCTCCGCATGACATAATCCCTTTCATGACCGAAATGTTTGGCCCGGAATCCGGGCATCCCGACTGAAATCCGGGGTGCCCGGACTGTTGAGAGTCTGGTCTTCTCAAGCTAGTGTCTTCTTCAATTCAAATGGCGTAGCGGAAGTCTGAAATTACTGGAGCGGCGTCGAACCTGTTGCTACTTCACGCAGGCTGCCGGTAGTTCCGCATCACCCCCCGCCTGGAAAGACTTGGTAGTTGTGTCGAAGAACATCGCGGCGATCGCCTCAAAGAAACCCAGAAAACGGCGAGTAAACTGGGTTGTTCCATAGGCGGAATCGAGGCAGTGTTTATCACTGTCGCGCAGCGAACATAGCTGGCCGTAAACGGAGAAATTAAAGGGATTTCCCGAAACCTCCCCTTCATGCACGGAACCGCCGGAATACGATATGGTCAAATGTTTCCCAGCGAGAGTCCACGTCCCCTTTCCGTGCAGATCGAGGGCAGGTTGGCTCCATGTCAAAGTGCCGTCGGGAGAAAATGTCAATATACCTGCTGCAGCGTCCCCACCCATATTATACGAGCCGATAATTGACACTGCGTTGACACATCCTGTGACGATGCAGGTTGCCACTATCGCTGCTGCTACGACCAATACCGTGTGCCACTTGTGCGTCTTCATGTGTTGGCTTCTCCTTTTGCCCTGTTTGTTGTGGTGACCCTATCAACTCGCGAAATCACCGTTCGTATACACAGAGACGCTTTTCCCGCCAGAAAGTTCGAAGACCTCCACATACCGGATTCCATTGTTGCATGAGTTGTAGTTGTGCCAGCAATAGTTCCGGTTGCCTATGCTGAAGAATTGGATTCCCTGGCCCCCGTCTGTCGAGCAGTTTAGCGACACCCCTTTCCAGAGCAGGACGGCCGTTTCGCAGTATCCATTGACGGTATCGGGGTGGTCATAGGGCCTGTACGGCGTTTTGTAGGAGACAAGAAAGGCGGGCGCCTCTCCCAATTGAAGTGAGAACGCGCCGGCCTTGGTCTCTGTGGCGGAAAATCCGGAATTCTCATAGTCGTAGGGTAACTTCTTGAAATCTGAAAGTTCACGGGCAACGCGCGCAGCAAGTTCTGTCACCTTGCCGGAGTCCT
>CAIJOU010000909.1 GCA_903822375.1 Candidatus Hydrogenedentota bacterium | reverse complement strand
GTCGGCATGGTCTTCCAGAAATCCAACCCCTTTCCCAAGTCCATTTTTGAGAACGTCGCCTACGGCCTGCGGGTTGCCGGGATGCGCAACCGGGATCTGCTCACGGAAAAGGTCGAGCGCAGCCTCGTCCGCGCCGGACTGTGGGACGAGGTGCGCGACCGGCTCCACCGCAGCGCGCTCGATCTGTCCGGCGGCCAGCAGCAGCGCCTGTGCATCGCCCGCGCGCTCGCAGTGGACCCCGAGGTGCTGCTGATGGACGAACCGGCCTCGGCGCTCGACCCGCTTTCCACGGCCCGCATCGAGGACCTGATCGGCGAATTGCGCGAGAACTACACCATTGTCATCGTCACGCACAATATGCAGCAGGCCGGCCGAGTTTCCGATTTCACGGGCTTCTTCTACGAGGGCTATCTGGTAGAATTTGGCGACACTGAGATGATTTTCACGCGGCCCGCGGAGAAGAAGACCGAGGACTACATCACAGGCCGCTTTGGCTGAGCCTGGAAGGAACCCAATGTCCACGCATCTGCAGCACGCGATCGACACGCTGAAGAAGAAACTGCTCGCTGTGGGCGCCATGGCCGAGGAGTCGGTCAACTGCGCCGTCAGGGCGTTGCGCGACCGGGACGCCGAACTGGCCCGGCTGGTCATCGAAAGGGATGCCGACCTCGACGAGCGCGAGGTTGACGTGGAGGAGGAGTGCCAGAAGGTTCTCGCCCTGCACCAGCCCGTGGCGCACGACTTGCGCTTCATCATCACCGTGCTGAAGATCAACACTGAACTGGAGCGGATCGGTGATGCCGCCGTCAATATTGCGGAACGGGCCATATTCCTCGCCGGTGAAGATCCCATTGACGTTCCCTTCAATTTCCCCGGCATGTCGGACAAGGCCCGGCGAATGCTCAAGTGCGCGCTCGACGCGCTTGTGGAGCAGGACGTCAATCTTGCGTATGAGGTCATTGCCCTTGATGACGAGGTCGATGCCATCAACCGGCAAATGTACCTGCAGGTGGAGGACGGCATCCGAAAGGACCCCGAGCACGTCGACAGCCTCATCCATTTGCTCGGCGTCTCGCGCCATATCGAGCGCATCGGCGACCATGCGTCCAACATCGCGGAAGACGTCATATACTTCATCGAGGGCACGATCGTCCGGCACCGCACCGAGGAATACAGGCATGCGCATCAGGGCGCGACGGACCCGGGGGGGCAGGTTCCCTGAAGTTCCGGCACCCGACCGGGCAGTGCCGGTGTTGTCCGTGCACCCGCTCCGGTTGAATATTCAGGGTCGTGACCCGGGAAAGAGCGGCCTGTTTCCACCCCGGGACATCAATCCCGTACTTCAAAGGGCGAACGCCCCGAGTTGTGCGCGTTAACGTTTTCTTAACAATTACTTAACAATTTACTGGCCTAATGTTAAAGTGTTAAGGTTAAGTGGGTTAGTTTTTGCGCTGATTGTCGGGCTTCACCATCATTTGAAAGGACAACCATGTTTCGGAAGCTACTTCCCCAGGAGCACGGGTATTTTGACCTCTTTGAACAGCACGCGACACTGGGTCTGAAGGCATGCCAGGAATTGCAGGCCATGTTCGCCGAAGACGGCGACATGACGGCACGGGCCGTCCTTATCAAAGATTTGGAGAAAGAGGCGGACCTGGTGACCCGCGCCTGCATGGAGGCGCTGCACCGAACGTTTATCACGCCCATGGACCGGGCCGACATACAGACGCTGATTCAGCGACTGGACGATGTGGTGGACTCGGTCGAGTCGCTCGCGTCGCGGGTCATGCTCTACGAGATCACGGAAGTGCGGCCCGAGGCGCGGGCGCTGGCCGACATCCTGGTGGAGTGCGCGAAAGAAACCACGCTGCTTATGCCGAGGCTCCGCAACATGAAGCATGCGGACGCCATAAAGCAGCACTGCGTCAAGATATTCGACATGGAGAATGAGGGCGACCTGATCATGCGCAATGCACTGGCCAAGCTCTTCAAGGAGGAAAAGGACGCGATAGTGCTTATCAAATGGAAGGAACTGTACGAGCGTCTGGAAAAGGCCACGGACCGTTGCGAATCGGTGGCCTCCATTGTCCAGAGCATCGTGATAGAGGCATCGTGAACCCATGACACTCCTCTGGGCCGTCGTCATCATCACCGTCATCGCGGCGTTGGCGTTTGACGTTATCAATGGATTCCACGACGCCGCCAATTCCATCGCCACGGTCGTGTCCACGCGCGTTCTGTCGCCGCGCCAGGCGGTCATATGGGCGGCCTTCTTTAATTTTGTCGCAATCCTTGTCTTCCCCACCGAGGTGGCCAACACCATCAAGAAGATCGTGGTCATCGACCCGTCGGACGCCGCCTTCGTATACGTGGTGCTTACGGCGCTGATCGGCGCCATATTGTGGGACCTGGCCACCTGGCTCTGGGGACTGCCCACCAGTTCCTCCCATGCGCTGATCGGCGGGCTGGTCGGTGCCGGCATGGCCCATGGGGGACGCGGCGTAATCAGTTGGGACAAGGTCTGGGCCACGGTAAAGTTTATCCCGCTGGCCCCGCTCATCGGTTTCGCGCTGGCCTATGTGATCATGGTCGCCGTGTTCTGGGCCTTCCGCCGCTGGCGCCCCATGCAGGTGGACAGACTCTTCCGCAAGGTGCAGTTGTTTTCCGCGGCGCTGTATTCGCTTGGCCACGGCGGCAACGACGCCCAGAAGACCATGGGCATCATCATGGCCCTGCTGGTCGCCGCGGGCATGATGGACCCCGGGGCAAAGCTGTCGCTGTTTCACATGAACACGGCCTGGATCATCTGGGGCTGCGGCCTGGCCATGGCGCTGGGCACCGCCATGGGCGGGTGGCGCATCGTGAAAACCATGGGCATGCGCCTTACCAAGCTGAAGCCGGTGGGCGGCTCCTGCGCCGAGACGGCGGGCGCGATAACGCTCTTCATGGCCACCCACTGGGGCATTCCCGTGTCCACCACGCACACCATCACGGGTGCCATTATCGGTGTGGGGGCCACAAACAAACTGTCGGGCATCAAGTGGGGCGTTGCCGAACGTATCGTGTGGGCGTGGATATTCACCGTCCCCTGTTCGGCCGTGATTGCGGCGGGCTGCTTCTACGTGATCAAGTTCTTCCACCCGGCGTTCTAGCCCGAAGGAGCACTTCCTTCCAGAATGCAGCCGTCTCAGCCGTGCCGAAATTCTTCGCGGCAACCGGGGGGGGTGACGCTGCCGACGGGCACGTTGGCAGGGTGCAGGAAGCCGGCCAAACCAAAGGCCGGGAAGACCAAATGAAGGCGCCCGGGGAAAGGCGCTCTCCTCCCCGCCCTTGCCGATCGAAATTATCAGCGCCCCGTTATGGACGCTCTCCCATGAGCAGGCGCTCGTTGATCTTGTCGATTATTTGCGGCAGGTCGGCAAAGCTCTCGACCACATAGTCCGCCCCTGTGGTACGCATGATTCTGTACGCCTCCGCCACCTTCTCCGCCACGACGAACGGGTCGGTCAGGTGAATTTCGGTGGAGGTCATGCCCACGAGATTGCCGGTCTTGGTCACGCCGACCGTCCACACCCCCGCGTTGCGGCCCGCCTCAATGTCCGAAAGTGTGTCGCCGACGGCGATCACCGCTGCGGGCGGAAACACACCGAGCTGTTCCATCGTGTCGAAAATCATCCATGGCGCCGGACGTCCCGCGGGCACGTCGGACAGGCAGGAAACGGCCTTCGGCACCACCCCCTGCTGTTTCATGCCGTCCAGCACTATCTGGGTCATCTCTTGTGTGTACCCGGTGTTTACGCCCAGTTGAATGCCGTCCTGTTTCAATGCAGTCACAGTCTCATAGACGCCCGGAATAAGGTTGTTATAGTCGGGCAGGCATTTCAACTGCAGGGGAATGAACGCCTCGTAAAGCGCCTCCACATCCGCCTCGGTCCAATGGCGCTCGTTGGCAAGCTGCCATGCCTCCGTGACGCGCGGCAGACGCAACAGTTCACGAATGTGGTCCTTCTTGCCCATGCCCATCGGCCCGCGCGCCTCCGCAAAGGATATCTCCACCCCCGCGTGCCGAAACACCTTGACAAAGACCCCGGCGGGTGCGCAACTGCCGTAGTCAACGACGGTTCCGGCCAAGTCGGCGACTATGGCGCGCACGCCGCCCTTGTAAATGCCCCGGGTTGGACTCATCTTGCCTTCCTTCTCAAATGGTCAGAGATTGAGCACGCTCACGCCCATGACGCGCAGCGTGTCGCGGATGGCCGCAAGCAGGTCTTCCATGTCTTCCCGAAAGATCCGGCCGATATTGCCGATGCGAAAACAGTTCCCCTCGGCAACCTTGCCGGAGTAGATATCATAACCCCGGAGGCTGAGCCGGTCATAGAACTTGTTGAAATCGAAATTCGGGTCGTCGGGACACATAAAGGTGGTGATGATATATCCCTGGTTCTGCGGCGCGACGTATTCGGCAAAACCCATGGCGCGCATGCCCGCAAGAAGCGTCTCGAAGTTGTTCCGATACCGGGCGGCGCGGCCAGCCACGCCACCCTCCGCCTCCAGTTCGGCCATGGCCTGATGAAATGCCAGTAATGACTGTACCGGCGGCGTGAAACGGAACTGGCCCACCCTTCCGAAGTACTCCCACTGATCATGCAGGTCCAGGCTGAGACTGCGGGCGTTGCCCTTGCTGCGGCGCAGGCAGTCAAGCCGCGCGATGACAAAGGTGAACCCCGGCACGCCTTCCAGGCACTTGTTGGCGGAAGAGATAAGCCAGTCAATGCCGGCCTTGCCAAAATCAATTGGGACGGCGCCGAAACTGCACATGGCGTCAACGATGTATTCTTTTTCATGCCGTGCGGCGATGGCGCCGATTTCGTCAATCGGGTTCACCAGGCCCGAGGTGGTCTCCAGGTGTACCACGGCGACGTGTGTTATGCCCGGTTCGTCCATGAGGGCAATCTCGATGTCCGCCGGACGAATGGGCTGGTTCTCCGGACACTGGACCACCGTGTGGTTGATGCCGGCCATCGCGCAGATGCGCGCCATGCGCGCGCCATAGGCGCCGTTGTTTACCACCAGCACCCTTCCGTCGCGCGGCACGGCACCCAGCACGGCCTCAACACCGTAGGTGCCGCTGCCCTGCAGGAAGATGACGTCGTACTCTGCCGGGTCCAGCGCCGCGGCCTTGAGCAGCATGAGTCGGTTCTCGCCGACAACCCGCAGAAAGCCGCCGTCACGCGCGCCAAGGTCGCGCAACATGGCCTGTTTTACCGTCCGGCTTGTGGTAAGCGGCCCGGGGGTAAACAGCGTCTTGTCCTTCCATCCTGGCAATGCTCTGTCGGTCATTGTCTTCTTGTCCTTCAAGGCCCGCACTCTTCAAATAACAGTATAGTCTACACATGCGTCTGTTCCAAGCCTTCGCGACAGCGTTTCGGCTGTTGCACGCGGCAGGGCCATTCCGTGCCAGCCGGGGCAGGTGCCTTTGCGAGGTTCAGGCGGCCGCTTCGGCGCAAAGGGCAAGCAGCGCTTCCCGGGACACGCAACCCATCGGGCTCCTGGGAAGTTCCTGCAGGATTTCCACCTTGACAGACAACCCCGCCAAGTATAGAGAACAATCCTCCTGGAATTCATAAACCGCCGACGGGGTGTTCCGCACGAGGACAACGAACGCCCGATATTCATACCGCTCGTCCGGTGAGGCCAGGGGAATCACGCAGACTTCCCGGATTCCGGGAAGGCTCGCCAGCATGCACTCCAGATGTTTTGCGCCTATGCCAATCATCTCCCGTTGCTCCTTTTCGTCTTCTGTTGGGGAAACAGGGCCTGGATTTCGGTTAAATAATATCCGGTCAGTGTTAGGGCATCGTTTGAATGTGGGGCGAAATAGCGGGCCCTACAGGGGTCCAATATGGTGAAAGACGTGGTTCGGGCCGTGGAGTTATCCATCGCTCACCGCGATGCGCCGATGACCGTCCTAAAT
>CAIJOU010000908.1 GCA_903822375.1 Candidatus Hydrogenedentota bacterium | reverse complement strand
GGCGCTGGCCAGCCGCCGTCAACACGACGTGGTGCGCCCGCGCGTCCGCGGGGTGGACGGGCCGCAGGACCAGGCCCTTGCCCTCCAGCAGCCGTTTGGCGCGCTCCGCCGCCTTCTGCGCCACCTCCACCGCCGACGCCGCCACCTCCACCTGGGTCCGCTTTTGCAGATACTCGCTCTGCGCCTCGCCCAGGGCCGGGCTGTCGATAACGAGCAGCACGTCGCCCTTCGCAACGGCATCGCCGAGTTTCACTTTGACCTCGGCCACCCGCCCCTGCACCGGCGTGCCGATGTGGGCCATCTGCTCCAGGTTGTAGGAGACCCGTCCCGGCACGACAAGTTCGTCGCCCAGTGTCATCTTGCGCACCGGTTCAACCCGGATGCCGTTCTGCTGAACGGCCTCCGCGGTCAGCGTCGCCTTGTCCTCGTGGGCCTCACCGGCCTCCGCCCCGTGGGCGTGGCCGTCGCCGTCCGTGTGCGCTGCGGCCGGCGGGGCTGCCGCCTGTTCAGCCGCATGCACACCCCGGCCCTGCATGGCAAACAGGGCAAGCGCGCCCAGTGCCGCCACAAGCAGGAGCACGGACAGCGCTGTGGTGATGTTGCGGGCGTTCATATTGTTCATTCCGCCAATCCTCCGGCGCCGATGGCCCGTTCGAGTTCGATTCGGGCGACTTGGGCGTCATAAAGTGCCTGCAAATACTCCGCTTCCGTCTGCCGGGCCGTGCGGCGCACGTCCAGCAGCTGCAGAAGGTCCACCTCCCCCTCCTCGTACATGGTTGTTTCAATGTGCAGCGATTCGGCCGCCGCGGCGCGCAGGCCGCCCTCAAAAGCGGCCCGCTGCTCGCGCGCGCCCTCGTAGGTCTGCACGCCCGTTTCCACATCGCGCTCCACTTCCTGCTGAATGCGGGCCCGTTCGGCCCGCACCTCCTGCAGTTCCGCTTCGGCCGCGGCGATGCCCCCCTTGTTCCGGTCACGCGCGGGCACTTCCAGCCCCAGCGGTATGCCCAGGCGGAGATTCGGCTGCAACGCTTTCTGCTCGCGCGCTATGGCCAGTTCTTTCTGCTTCAGCACGGCGTCCAGGCGGCGCAGCGCCGGATGCTGGGCCAGCGCGATTTGGCGCGCCTGCTCCGCATCCGCCCCGCCAAGCGCCTGGTCCAGGTGGTCCGCCAGCGTGAAATCGGAAGGCAGGGACCGGCCGCACAGCGTGTTGAGAATTACCCGGGCCGAAGTGTTCCTGCGTTGCTGTTCCTGCACGGTCCGCGACGCTTTCAGCGTCTCCACCTGCGCCCGGATGCGGTCAATCTCCGGCACCTCGCCCGCATCCACACGGCGGCCCACCACCTGCTCGATTTCCTGCTCCGTGTGCAGCGCCTCTTTGGCCAGTTCCACGGCGCGTTCGGCGTGGAGCACGGTCCAGTACGCCTTGGCCACGTCGGCCGAGAGCGCGGCGCGGAACTGCTCTTCGGACCGGTCCACGACCGGTTTGGCGGCTTCCGCCGCCGCGGCGCGCGTCTGCCGTTTGGCCGGAGGCTCTATCGGCAGAAACAGGTTGGGTAGCAGTTCCGGACCGATTTCAAAATCCGGGTTGGGATAGGCCAGCGCCTGCAGGACCTCGGCATTCGCCGCCGCGCGGTGGGCGGCGTATTCGGCGAAGCTTGGGTTCTTCTCCAGCGCGATCCTGCGCGCCTGCATCAGGGTAAGGGCTTTACCGTCCTGGTTCTGCGGCGCCCCCGGCGGGCTTTCGCCCGGGAATACGCGCACGATGACTTCGGCGGACGGCAAGGCGGGCGGCACCACGACGGCATCCGGCATGTTCTGCCTTGGCGGAGCCGTGGCACACCCCGCCAGAAAGAGCAGCAGCGCGCACGCGGCCAGCGGTTTTACGTGCGGGACAAAGCCCTTCCACCGGGAGAATTGCCCTTCCCGGGGACATCGGTGGTCTTCTGCCCGCCGCGTGACGGCAAGGTCAGTGCGCGCGCACAAAACGTTCCAAGTAATCATCTTTGCAACACCCTCATTCGTCTTTCTTCCGCAAATCACCGCCAAAAACGGCACGGACCCACGGAAATTGAAAAAGAACTGAAACGAGGGTGGGGATCAGATGCGCAGGATACGCGGGGATGCGCAGGAGGGGCCGCCAATGTCAGGCGGTGAAAGGCATGCGTGGCGCAGGGTGCGCAATGAGTCCGGACCGAGCTGCACCGGAAACAGGGCCGGTATGACCGAATTGGCCGGAGAGGCCGATTTTTTCTTTGCACCGTCGGAAACCGAGGACGGGCCCGTCACCGGGCCTTGGGTAAGGGGAATGTCCACACAGGAGATACAGTCGCCGCAGACGTGGTCGTTGTTGTTGACGTCCGGAGCTTTCGGGGCATCACAGACAGGGCGGCAGGGGCCTTCGTCACATCGCCCGTTCTGGGCAAATTCGAGCGCGACATGCCCGTGCGGCCCGATACACAGAACAAGGTCTTTCCCGGGAAGTGCGGTTACCGCAAGACACACCGACACGGCAGCAACGGTGCACCTTGTCCAAAACCGCATCATAGACATGCTCCTGTTGGGCTTCCACTGAACGTGAGACGGGTCCGTCTGTATTCTATGCCATGCCGGCCATGAGTGTCCACCGCACGCTTCCTTCGCGCGTTGCCCGTTTGGACGGTAATGCTTTTTCGGGGTTAATGCCGAAAGGATTTCCGAGTAATGAAGCTGACGTTGGAAAGTAATGATAACAGGCCTTATTGAGGAGTAACCGATGGCGGAGGCTTCTCTCTGAAGATGTGACCAATTTGAATATACCACAAGTGGTGCAAGCCTGCCGGAGAATTCCGAACTGTCAGGGCCTGAAATATTACGCTTGACAGAAATCGCTTCATGTGCTAATAATTAAGAGGAAATTACGTATTTCCAGAAAGATATACGTGCATGGACCTGTGTTCAGAATTCTCCGTTTGTATTTGGAAATGATTACGATTAATATAGCGTTTGGTCAATGGAGAATGAATCATTATGGAAGCCTCCGCAATGGCGTGTAGTCCGTCTGTAGACGTACCACATATCGGGGCATCTGACTTGACCCGCGCCGAAACACGGCAAGTCGAACAGCACAAGTACTTCCTTTCACAAAAGCGCGGCGCGGATGTGGGCTTTGAGATGGCGTGCCAGGACTGGTTCGAGAAACATTCGCAGGAATGGCGTGAAGAACGCCACCGCCGCATGCTGGCCATGCAGCGGGATGAGATTGCGAAGTACAAGTGGCTCCGTTCCGAAGAGGCCCGCCGGGATCTTGGCTCCGCGGCCGCCCTGGAATGGATTCGGCTCTACGCGGCGGCGTGGCGCGACTGGTTTGAAAAGGAATATGAGGACGTCGACGAGTTGCCGGGTGCGCACCGCTAAGCGACACCAAACCGCGTCCGGGAACTGTAGGACAGGCGCCCTCGCCTGTCGGTCCCAGGGTGAAAATAAAACGCCGACAGCCGAGGGCGGCTGTCCTACAGCTTCGCTAGCAGGCCTCCGCAGTCGGTATTTTCCCCCAAACCTCACTGCCCACCTTCAGGTGCGCGCCCTCCTGCCAGAAGAAATCCACCGTCAGCGAGTGACGCATGTCGGGGCGCTTGAACACCCGCAGGCTGCCGGCGGTGCGGCGTGCCGTGTGCACGGCCGCCTCATAGGCCTCGTCGCTGATGTCCAGCGCGGCCGCGTGCCGCGCACCGCCCCGTCCCGACGGAATGAACCGGTACAAATGCCAGGCATGCACGCAGCCGCCCTTTTCCACATAATGACTTAGCCATTTCCCAATCGCGGCGGTTTCCGCCAGGTTGGCGGCGTTGACCACGGTGGACACCGTCACTTCCCGCCCGGCGCGGCGCAGCGCTTCCAAACGACTCTGGATAAGGGAATAGTGGTCCGCACAGGTACCCGCTCCCGCCGGAGCGCTGCGGCGCAGGTTGTTGTGCAGTTCCGCATGGGACGCGTCCAGCGGCAACACGAAGCGGTCCACCCCATGCACCCGGGCAAATCCTTCCGGCAGAAGCACACCGTTCGTGCCCAACTGCACGTGAAAGCCCCGCGCCTTCGCCTCCCGCACGGCATAGCGCCAGTCGCCCGGCCATTCACAGGGCTCGCCCCCGCCGACCACAATCTGGTCAAAGCCGCGCGCGTGCAATGTTTCCAGCGCCGCCAGATACTGCGGACGGTCCATGGAGGAAAGCCGCGCGTCGCTGATACAGAAACGGCACCGCATGGCGCAGCCGCCATGCAGAAAGACCACGGCAATGCGGCGCGCGGGAAGGGGACTTTGGAGGTGGACCACTGCTGTCATTGGCGCAAATTCTACCACGCCTCCCAACGGTCGGGGCAAATCCCCCCTACACCCGCTCCACCCAGACGCGTTCGGCACCGCTGCGTTTTCCGGCGGCCATCAACCACGTTTCCAACCGCCCGTCACCGGCGGGCAGTTTAGTTTCGGCGAAGGTGCAGCGGTTCGTATCCTTGTCCACGTCCTGTTTGAGCTCCACGCCGTTGAGCCGGAACACCGCTTCGCGCCCGGCAACTTTCTTGGAAAACTGGACGGTGACGCGATATTGGCCCGCCTCGGCCACGTTGACCTCCCACCAACCCGCATCTCCGTCGCCCCAGCCTCCCGGGCCGCGCCAGTCCTGCCGCGTCAATACGGACGGATTCTCGTGCGCTGTTCCCAGCACGATCCGCGGCGGGGCGTAGCCGCGCGTGGCGCTGACATCTTTGAACCATGCCTCGTATTCGGCGCGCAACCGCTGGACGATGTCCGGACGGTCGGCGGCAATATCGTTCTTCTCGGCGGGGTCTGTCTCCAGGTCATAGAGTTCTTTGCCGTTCACCAGTTTATAACGCTGGGTAATCGCCGCGCAGTCCCGAAACGCTTCCGGCGCATCGCCCCGGTGCCATTGGAAGAACAGCGTCCGGTCGGGCCAGGCGGGCTTTTCGCCTTTCAGCATCGGCCACAGGCTGCGGCCGTCCAGTTTCACGTCCGAGGACGGCGTCAGACCGCAGGCCTCCAGAACTGTCGGTAGAAAGTCGATATGCGCCGCAAGGGTGGGGATTTCACTGCCCGGAGCAATGGCGCCCGGCCAGCGCACGAAGCAGGGCACGCGAATGCCGCCCTCGTACACCGTACCCTTTTGCCCGCGCATGCCCGCATTGTAGCGGGGTGTTTTGCCGCATGCCGGACCGTTGTCGGTCATGAAAATGACAATGGTGTTACCGGCGATTTTGAGCCGGTCCAGCGTGTCGAGCAGCCGTCCCACGTTTTCATCAATGTTGGCGATCATGCCGTAAATGCGCGCCGTCCGTTCGTCGATACCCTGGTCCGCGTAGGGTTTCCAATACCGTTCCTCCACATCGGGCGGGTCATGCGGCGCATTGGTCGCGCAGTAGGCAAAGAAGGGCTGCCCCGCATTCGCTTCGATGAACGCAATGGCCGCGTCGGTGAACACGTCGGTGCAGTAACCTTTCGACTTGAACTCTTTCCCGTTCTTCATGAGAACCGTGTCGGAGTAGCTGGTGTTGTCCGGTTCCGACGGTTGACATATGCCGCCGCCCTTGTGCACCAGCGATTCCTGAAAGCCCTGGTCCATGGCGCGCATCGGATAGTTGTCGCCGAGGTGCCACTTGCCGAAAATGCCCGTACGATAGCCGTGTTCCGAAAGCATCTCCGCCACCGTCACCTCCGCCGGGTCCATCATGGCGCGGCCCTGGTAGGTGTCGATCGCGCGCGTCCGGTAGTTGTACCGCCCCGTCATCAGGCAGGCCCGCGTGGGCGTGCACACGGGGCTCACATGGAAGCGTGCAAAGCGCGCGCCGTCGCGGCAGAGCGAGTCGATGTGCGGCGTCTTGAGCACCGGGTTGCCCGTGCAGCCCAGGTCGCCGTAGCCCTGGTCATCGGTAAGGATGAACAGAACGTTGGGCGGTCCTTCCCCGGCGGACGCATTGTTCGACCAAGAAAGCAACGACGCAGCCGTCGCGGCAGATGCGGCTCCCGCCTGTTTTAAAAAGGTTCTGCGGCTTTGGGTAAACATGGCGGTCTCCTTGGATGTTGGAGGACGCTGTTTATCATGCCGGGGTTTGCACGTGTTTACAAGTCCGCGCGAAAGCAGACAGTTTGGATGCGCCGTCTTCAGTCCCCCCTAGAGGGTGGTCGGCGAGAGCCGACCGGGGGATGTTTCTTCCTGCTTGCCTGCCCGGTGGCCGACATCCCCCGCCGCTTCGCGGCACCCCCTTCGAAGGGGGATTGGAAGGCCTCATGCAAATGAGCTAATTCGCATTCATCCTTCCCGCTCGCCTATTATTTCCGTGGCCCTTCTATCCAACCATTTCGGATACCCATCATGAGCGACCTGAATCTTTCCATGTTTCGCGCCTATGACATCCGCACGGATGCGGCGCCGTTGACGGATGCGCTGGCGTCGCGCCTCGCGCGCGCCGAGGCCGTGTATTTCCGTGACACGCTGGGCGCCTCCGGCGTGCTGGTGGCGCACGACGCGCGCAGCACGGGACCGCGCTATCTCCAGCTTGCCGCGGGCGAATATGCCCGCGCGGGACTGGACGTCACCGTGGTGCCGGGCGTGTGCTCCACTTCGATGTTCTACTTCGCGGCCATGACGCACCCGACGCTGGCGGCGGTCATGTTCGGTGCGTCGCACAACCCGGCGAACGACACGGGCCAGAAGATTCTCGGCCCGGGCGTGCGGCCCATTGCCGAGCACATCGGTCCGCAGGGCGGCCTCGACCGCATCAAGGAACTGTACGTCGAGGGCGCGGCATTGCCGAAGGCACCGGGCCGCGTCACGGCCTACGACCCGACCGAGGAGTACATCAGCTTCAGCATGGACCTGGCCGGGGTGACGCCGGGGTCGCTGCGGGGACTGTCGCTGATGCAGGACTACCTTAACGGCGCGGCGGGCCGCGAGATGATGCTCGCCTTTGCCCGCGCCGAAGCCGACCTGACGCCGCTGCATTTTGCCGCCGACGGCCTCTTCCCACTGGGCGATCCCAACCCGGTGAAGGCCACGGTCATCCGCGAGGGGCTGGACACGCTGGCGGCGGGCAAGTTCACGCTGGGCATGTTCTTCGACGGCGACGGCGACCGCATCGATTTCTACCGGGGTGACGGGGCCTATCTGTCGTCCAGTTTCGCCTATGCCGCCATGCTGCCCGAGATCAAGAAACATTTCCCCGGCGCAGGCCTGGGCGTCTATGCCGACCTCAAGAGCAACCCACTCGCGCTGATGGAAATGGCGCGTTGCGGCGTGTCCGTGTCGGTCATCCGCAACGGCCACTCGCAGATTAAGAACGCCATGTTCGAGAATCCGGCCCAGTTCGGCACTGTCGAGGAGTCGGCCCACTTCTACGAGGCGTTCACCCACGGCGGCCAGCGCTACTGCACCGAAAACACGCTGTACACGGCACTGCTGGCGGCACGCGCCTGGCAGGAGGACCCCGAGCGCTTCGACCGCATGTTTGAACTGCAGGCGCGCACCGCGCGCGAGCGCGAATGGGGCTACAAGTTCCCCTCCGACGAACAGCGCACGGGCGCGCTCGACGCCGTGCAGGCCCATTTCGAAGCCAAGGGCGCGGCGGCGCTGAGCCGCATGCCCAACGGCTACGACCTGGAGGCGACCATGATGCGCCGCGGCCTGCCCTTCAGCATCAAGGCGGACACGGCCACCGCGGCCGACTGGCTGCAGGTGTGCCAGCGCATCTCGCAGAGCGAGGACGGCCTCGCCCGCTGGGAGGTTGTCGCCGCCGAGACGGAGATCGCCGCCGAGGCCAAGCGCGACATCGCCGCCATCGTGCAGCGCTTCGGCGCGGGCGAAGAGTACCAGGGTTAGATGGAAAGCGATTGCGTTGCCCGCAACGACGATATATCCCGTCATTGCGAGGAGGGCGCAGCCCGACGCGGCAATCTCTTGAAACGATGGCCCGTATGCGTGGCTTTAGCGAGCAAGAGATTGCTTCGCTTTGCTCGCAATGACGAAAGCTTTGCTCGCAACGACGAAGATTTCACAGGGAGGCGCGTGTATGAGTGCCTTTATTGAACGACTGCGGCAGGGATACCGCACCCACGCCTTTCCCGACGTGCAACCCACGCTGCCCGGGCGTTTTCGCGGCCGTCCCGTCGTGGCCGACGGGGCGTGCAAGGCGGGTTGCAGGGAATGCGTTGCGGCCTGTCCGGCCGAGGCCATTCAGATCAAGAGCCGGCACGCGAGCATCGACCTGGGCCGGTGCATCTTTTGCGGCGACTGCGTCGAAGTCTGCCCCAAAGAGTTGCTGACCTTCACCCAGGACTACCGGCTTGCCGCGCGAACGCGCGACGGACTTGTTGTTGCCAATGGGCGGGAGCAGGAGTTGTGCGCTGCGCTGGAACGTGAAACGCAGCGTCTGTTCAGGCGCTCGCTGCGCCTGCGCGAGGTGAGCGCCGGCGGCTGCAACGCCTGCGAGGCCGACACCAACGTGCTCAACACGCTCGTCTTCGACTTGGGACGCTTCGGCATTCAGTTTGTCGCCTCGCCGCGCCATGCCGACGGTCTGCTGATCACGGGTCCGGTGACGGAGAACATGCGGCTCGCGTTGCAGAAGACCTATGACGCAACCCCATCCCCGAAGATTGTAATTGCGGTCGGTGCCTGCGCCATTTCCGGGGGCATCTACCGAACCCATCCCGAAGCCGGAACAGGCGCGGATGCGTTGCTTCCCGTGGACCTCTACGTGCCCGGCTGTCCGCCCCATCCCTACACCATCCTCGACGGGCTGCTTCGTCTGCTCGGGCGCATGCCCGGCTGAGCGAGGTGCACCGCACGCCTCACCACACCGTTGCTTCCGATTTGAGCGGGTTCTGCTTGCGGGTTTATGCCAGATATGGCATAATGAACCATGCGCGACGTGAATGCGGCCAAAGATATTTACTGGATTGCCAGTGCCAGAGAAGACCTGCGGCTATTTCCGGAAGAAGTGCGCCAAGTGCTTGGCTATGCACTTTATCTGGCGCAAACAGGCCACAAACATCCGGATGTTAAACCGCTCAAAGGCTTTGGTGGTGCCGGTGTTCTCGAAATGGTGGAAGACCATGAAGGTGACACATACCGCGCCGTTTACACGGTTCGATTTAAGAGTGCAATTTATGTCCTGCATGCATTTCAGAAGAAGTCAAAGAAAGGCATAGCGACCCCAAAAAGGGACATGGATGTGATTAAGGAACGGCTCAAATTGGCCGCGGAGCACAATGCGGACCTTGAGAGGCGTTCGGGAGTCTAACGGAATGGTGAATGAATCCAAGATTATAAAGAGTTCCGGTAACGTATTTGAGGACCTTGCGGTCTCTGAACCCGAGACAGCGCTGGCCAAGGCGGAACTGGCGCGCCACATCAATGCGATTATCCGGCAAAAGGGGCTCAAGCAGGCCGAGGCGGCGTTGGTTCTCGGCATCGACCAAGCCAAGATCTCGGCTCTTGGCCGCGGACGGCTGGCCGGTTTTTCCACCGAGCGCCTTCTTCGCTTCCTCAACGCTCTTGGCCGTGACGTCCAGATTGTCATAAGCGACAAATCCGCCAGTCGAAGACAGGGGCACATCAGCGTTACGTGAAACGTCTGATTATGTCGGACCGACCCTTTGGATTTGTGGTTGCTGTTCGACGGGCGAACACAAAAAGAACCACGCCGACCGCAATGCGGACCGACGTGGTTGCAGGTGTCGTCTATGGTCTATTTCTTGACCAGCCAAACCTCGTTCAGGTTGGACCATTCGCGCCAGTTGAGCTTGGACTCGTCCGGCTTGTCCCAGGTGAGCGTGATTTTGCCGGACTTGAGCGCCTCCGGAGGAACGGGGAACTCCTTAATTTGGCCCATTTCCTTGCTGTAGAGTGTGGGTTTCACCAACTCACCGTTGATACGGGTAAATGCCTCACCCATGCCGGTCAGGCGCACGACATAGGTGCCGTTCTTGTCGAGGCCGTCGTAGACCATCGTGGGCCAGTCCATGTCGGTCATCCAAGAAAGCCGCCAGGTGCTCTTGAGCCCCTTCCATGTGGCATAACTGGGAATGACCGTTTCGGTCATTTCGGGGTCTGAGTTGTACCAGCCGCCGCGAATCACATGCGGGCTTTTACCCACGTTGCCCACGTCATCGTAGAAGCTGCCGGGGCCGGGATTCTCCCAGTCAGCGATGACCTTGAGCCGGGCCGTTCTTTCCTGTTCCGTGCCCATGGCGGCGATCTTCTTGAACTCGTCTTCCAGCCACCAGCGGTTGTTGAGCGGGCGGTCCACCCAGTCGAGGATGGCACCGCGCTCGGGGTTCTTGGCGTGGTATTTGGCAACGCTGGTCTGGTAACCGATCAGCCGGAACAAATCGGCCGCATCCTGCTCGATGCGCGCGCGCAGCGCGGGCTCCGTCGGGGCGGTTTCGACCCGTTGCAGGATCTCATTCGCCTGTTTCATTGCCGCATCGGCGCCGATCTTGTCCGCCGTGGCCAGCACCGCATTGACCTCCTGCTCCAGGGCCGTCTCGCGCAGCAAACGGCGGCGCGTGTAGGCGTCGTAGGCGGCGCGCAGTTGGTACATGCGCCAGCGCCAGTTGTTGCGCAGTTCGGGCGCGCGCGCGGCAAGGTCGGTCCAGAGGTCGAAGTTGCCCTCGACCCCGCCGTTGAGCGCCAGCGGACCCTGCAGGTTCGTCTCAAACGCGAGCAGGCCGTCGGCCGCGCGGTCGGCGATGTCGGGACGGAAGAAGCAGCGCGCGTACTGCACCAGCACGTCGCGCACGTCCGACTTCGGGTCCCAGCCCATGGCGCTCCAGACGTTCTTGTTCACGTCGTCGTGGATGCCGTCCGAGTAGGTGAGGAATCCGTCGCTCTGGGGCGCGAAGAAGTTGTGGATGTACGCCTCGAACTGCGGGCGCGGGTTGATCGGCTCGCGGCCCAGCGTGAGCGCCCATGCCGGGTCGAGCCAGGGGATCGGAAACTGGCAAATGATGTTGTGCGTGATGTCGGGGTACAGTCGCAGCTTGTACTGCGGGGCCAGCCGGTGGCGCGTCTCGATGGCGGCCGGGCTCGACGGCCCCCAAGCCACGCCCGTCAGCCATTCGGGCTTGTTCTTGTCCATGTATTCGTAGAAACGCTCCACGGCGGGCTTGTCAAAGCCCTGCAGCGATACCCATACCCCCGCGTGCGGCTTGTGCTTCGCCAAACGCTTGGACACGTCGGCGAGGAAGGGCATGACCAGTTCGGGCGGGTTGTCGCCGGGGTCGCCGCCGGGGAAGAAGACGCCGTCCAGGCGCGGGCACTTCTTGAAGAAGGCCTCCCACTGGTCCAGCGTTTCGGCGCGTTTTGCCGTGTCTTTCAGGTCAAACTCGGCCGGGGTCCACACCCAGTATTCGATGCCGTATTCCTCGCACAGTTTGCTGATGGCCTGGTCCATCTCCGCGCGCGGGATGGGCATGACCGGGCTGGCATCGTCCTGGAAGGGGATGGTCTCAATGGCGTTGTCGCCAAAGATGACGAGGTCGCGGATGTACTGCTCGAACTGCGCGACGTTCCACGCGTCCCAACTGTTGGCGGTGTGGCGGTAGCCCAGTTGGTGGCCGCGCAGCGGGTCGACCGGGCTGGTGGTGATGGCCAGGTCGGCGGCAACCTTCGCCTTGCCCGTGCCCCAGTCCATCTGGCGCAACAGCCAGCCGACGCCGAAGAGTGCGCCGCGCGCGTCGGCACCCTGAATGTGGACGATGGGACGCTTCGCGTCCGTATTGTCGACGGAAATGTGGAAACCTTCCGCCTTGAGTGAACAGTCCTTGGGGTCGCCCTTGCCTGAAATCTCGATGACCGGGCCGGACTTGGGCATCTTGGTGGTCACGGGCCACGCCAGTCCGGTGCGCTTGGCGACCTCCTCGGTCAGCACGCGCGCCGCGGTCTTCTCCGCGTTGGGCAGTTTGCCGGAACGCACGACCACAGTGGCGTTGGCGAGGTCGGTCTGTCCCGCGGCACGGGCGGCGGAAACGGTCAGAAGGCTGGCGCAGGCCAGCGCTAACAAAGCCGGATAGACACGGTTCGGACGCATGTCATGTTCTCCATGGGTGAATGAAAACAGTAGCGTTTTTAGAGGGTTGGACACAAGCCGGAAACGGCGCGACCAATTGGACTGCGGCGGCAACGGTGCCGTGACGGCTTTCCGTTGAGTGCAAGTGGCAGGGGTACAACGCCCATATTCGGGACTGTCATAACAGGCTTGAAACAAGGCAAACATCCCCACGCTCCGGACTGCGGCACGGACGTCCCGCCCGTGGTGCGCTTGAGAAACGGCGGCGACTATGCCAGACTGTAGGCGTTTCGGCAAAGACCGGCTAATCATGGCTGGTAACAGAAAGGGGGTAAGACGATGATGTACAGGTCGACCCGGGCGGCCGCCGCCGCGGTGATTGTGTTTTCCGTGCTGGCACTGGGTGGGTGC
>CAIJOU010000907.1 GCA_903822375.1 Candidatus Hydrogenedentota bacterium | reverse complement strand
TGGGAGTGGACATCAAGCAATCGTCCGGCCCCGTCATCGAGCGGCAGGCGGATTTGTCAGCGATACTGACAAGCCTGGAGGAGTTCGACGTACTGTTTATTGATGAGATTCACCGGCTCAACCATGCGGTCGAGGAGACCCTGTACTCGGCGATGGAAGATTTTGAGGTGGATATCATGCTCGGCCGGGGTCCCACGGCGCGATCCATGAAGATTGGACTCAAACCTTTCACCCTGATAGGGGCAACAACTCGGGCCGGTCTGCTGACCCCGCCGCTGCGGGCGCGGTTCGGAGACGTGTGCCGGTTTGACCTGTACCGGCCGGAAGAACTGGAGTGCATTGTTTCCCGTTCCGCGCGGATTCTGGGAGTGCCCATCCTCGATGACGGCGCGCTCGAGATTGCGGCGCGGTCGCGGGGCACGGCGCGGGTGGCAAACCGCCTGCTGCGGCGCGTGCGCGATTTTGCCCAGGTCAAGGGGGACGGCGTGATTACGCGGAACGTCGCGGACGCCGCACTAAAACTGCTCCGCATTGATGACCTTGGTCTGGACGACATGGACCGGGCCATTATTCTGACGCTGATTCAGAAGTTTGGAGGGGGCCCCGTGGGCCTTTCATCGCTGTCCGTGGCGGTGGGTGAGGAACGCCAAACGCTGGAAGAGGTGCATGAACCGTACCTTATTCAGATAGGATTCTTGAAACGCACATCGACCGGCCGCATGGCAACGCATCTGGCGTACCGCCATTTTGGCATCAAGCCGCCCGCCGAAGGCGGTCAGGAAACGCTTTTCTAAAGGAAGCGGCCGCGAAGGCCCCGTCATCCCATGGAACTCGCGGGATCAGACGGGACGCAGGGTTGACGTGCGCAGTTCTTTCGGAAGATGGGACCAGTCGTTGTGGCACATCACAGCAATGTCACCCTCACTCCTGACAACCACCTGGGTGACGCCGCAATTGCACAAGTCCAGGCGCATCCAACTGTCCTGTTCCGCCCTGAGGATTATGGACACAAAATACCGGATGATGTTGCCGTGGCACACGATGACGTCGTGCTTGTCGACCCGCTTGGCCTCTTTGAAGTATTTGCGGAAGGCGACCTCGGCGCGCTGGCGGTCCTGGGCGACGTTCTGCGCCGTGTAGTTGGGCATTTCCACCTTGAGCTTGGACGTCATGGAGGGTATGCATTCCCACAGGAGGTCGGTGGGTTGTATCACAAGATGGGGAAATTCGCGGACAATAATGCGCGCGGTCTCTTCCGCGCGGTTGAGCGAACTGCAATGCACGGAGGAAATGGGTTTCTGGGCGAGCATTTTGGCCGTGAGTTCCGCCTGCCTGATGCCCAGGGGCGTCAAACCGCCCCCGAGTTCCGACCCGGCGGGGTTGTCCTGATCGTGCTGCGCGTGCCGCACCAGATATAGCACCCGAACCGCCATAGCCTGTCATCTCCCGACTTTGCCGCGGCCCCCAGCACCCGGAATGCGTGCTTCTGTGCCTGTCGGCGAATCCGTGGTTGATCTCATTCAGTCCGGCAAAAGTCCAATCGGACCTTTTGGACGATTGAGTATAGCACGAATTCGGCGGGATAAATAAAGCCCGGCAGGCACCCTGTTTTCGGGCCAAACAGCGGGCCGCACGCGGAGTTTGATTCTTTGTTGAAAACCGGATAATCTCATAGGCTGTTGCGGGCTGTGAGAAACGGGCGTTTCCCCGCCCGGTCTGTGACCGGGTGGACGGCGCTTCGACCGCTACCGAAATGCCATCACCAACCAGGAGGGATAGCCATGGCAAAGAAGACGGTGAATGTAGCGATGATTGGTGCCCAGTTCATGGGCAAGACGCACAGTAACGGCTGGAGGCAGGTGGGCGCGATGTTCGACCCGCCGTTCACCCCGGTGCTGAAGGTCGTCTGCGGCGCTCCGGGCGAAGACCTGAGCGTCGCGAAGGAAAAATGGGGTTGGGAAGAGACCTCAGACAACTGGCAGGAAGTTGTAAACCGTCCCGATATCGACATCGTGGACATCTGCACGCCGAACTGGCTGCATCCGCCGGTGGCCATTGCGGCCGCGAAGGCCGGCAAGGCCATCGTCAGCGAGAAGCCCCTGGCGAACTCGCTGAAAGACGCCGAGGAAATGCTGGCAGCCGTCAAGGCCGCCAAGGTGAAGCACATGTGCGGCTTCTCCTACCGTTTTGCGCCGGCAGTGCAGGCCATCAAGGGGCTTGTCAGCTCGGGCAAGCTTGGCCACATTTTCCACTTCCGCGCCGCGTACCAGCAGGACTGGATTGTGGACCCGAACTTCCCGATGGTGTGGCGCCTGAAGAAGAAACACACCGGCTCGGGCGCGCTGGGCGACATCGGCGCGCACATCACCGACCTGTGCCAGTTCCTCGTGGGCGACGTGGTTGAGGTCACCTCGGCGCTCCAGACCTTCATCAAGAAGCGCCGCGTGGTGTCTGCCGACACCGGCGGCATTTCGGGCACCGCAGGCAAAGAGACCGGCAAGATGGACACGGTCGACGTGGACGACGCGGCGGTGTTCATCGGCCGCATCAAGGGTACCGACACGCTGGCGACCTTCGAAGCCACGCGCTTTGCGCCGGGCCGCCGCAACTACAACTCGATCGAGATCTACGGCAGCGAGGGTTCGGTGCTGTGGAACCAGGAAGACATGAACGTCTACGAATACTTCAACCGGAACGACCCGGCGACGCTTCAGGGCTTCCGCAAGGTGCAGGCCTGCGACCCGGGCAACGCGTACGTGGGCAACTGGTGGCCGTCGGGACACATCATTGGCTACGAGCATCTGTTCGTGCACGAGATGTACGAGTTCCTTTGCGGGCTGAAGGCGAAGAAGGGCAATTACCCGACCTTCGAGGATGCCGTGAAGTGCCAGCGCGTGCTTGAGGCGGTGGAAAAGGCGGCCTCCACGAAGAAGTGGGAAAAGGTCTGAGCCTGACGACGAGGGCGATTTTTGGGCGCCCCGCACTTGGGTGCGGGGCGCCTTTCAGAGAACGGTGGAGAATCCAAGACAGGGAGCTAAGAAATGAAACTTGGTCTGCTGACGGCGATGTTCAGCGATAAGCCGCTGAAGAAGGTGCTTGAGATAATCAAGCCGCTGGGTCTGCAAACGGTCGAGATGGGCACCGGCAACTATCCGGGCGACCCGCACTGCCCGCGCAAGGAACTGCTTGCCTCCAAGCCGAAGCGCGAGGAGCTGCTTGCACTGCTGAAGGGCGAGGGTTTGGAAATCAGCGCACTGAGCTGCCACGGCAACCCGATTCACCCCGACGCGGCCTACGCCAAGGCCAACGCGGAAGTGGAAAAGGAAACGATCCTTCTTGCCGAAATGCTCGGCGTGAAGGTGGTCAACGGCTTCTCGGGCTGCCCCGGTTCAGATCCCAAGTCCACCCTGCCGAACTGGGTGACCTGCGCCTGGCCGCCGGACTATCTTCAGGTGCTTGACTACCAGTGGAACGAGGTGGTTTTCCCGTACTGGAAGAAGCAGGCACAGTTCCTGAAGGATCACGGCGTGAAGTTTGCGTTCGAGATGCATCCTGGATTCGTGGTCTACAATCCGGAAACGCTGCTCAAACTGCGCAAGGAATGCGGCGCGAGCCTGGGCGCGAATTTTGACCCGAGCCATCTGTTCTGGCAGGGCATGGAACCCTGCGAGTGCGTCAAGGCGCTCGGCAAGTGCATCTTCCATGTGCATGCGAAGGATTCGATCGTCCACACGACCAATGCATCGGTCAACGGCGTGAACGACTACAAGCGCTATGACGACGAAATCAACCGCTCGTGGGTGTTCCGGACCTGCGGCTACGGCCACGACCTGAAGTGGTGGAATGACTTCTTCTCGACGCTGCGCATGGTCGGCTACGACGGCGCCATCAGCATCGAGCATGAAGACAGCATTATGTCGAGCCGGGAAGGCCTGCACAAGGCGGTCAGCTTCCTGAAGCAGAGCGTGATCTTCGAAAAGCCCACGGCAATGACCTGGGCCTGATTTTCTCCAATTGAAACACTGAACCGGGGTCGGGCCTGCGCCCGGCCCCGGTTTCCTATTGGAAATGAGGTCACGGGAAGTATCGGAATAATGGGATGAGGTCTACCGATGGCTGACGCGAGGAATGTACTGTTCATTCTCGCCGACGAATTTCGGCCTGAATGTCTTCACGGAGACTGGGCGGGATTGGTGGAAACGCCGCACCTGGACGAGTTGACACGGCAGGGAGTCTTGTTTGAGCGGTGTTACTGCCAGGCTTCTCCCTGCGCACCGAGCCGCATGTCCATTCACACGGGCCGCTACATGTGCTCCACCGGAACCGTGGACAACATGACGCCTTTGGCGGATGCACAGGATAACCTGGCGATGTGGCTGCGCGGGCAAGGCTTGGACCCCTGCATTGCGGGCTACAACGATTACGCGCTTGATCCCCGCACCCTGCCGGAGGACCACCCGCACAGCCGTTCGCTCTGTTATGACTATTTTCTTCCGGGCTACCGGGTGGTGCTGGACCACGAATATGACTCGCCCGAGTGGTTTGCCCATCTCCGGGAACAGGGATACCCGCCGGAGTTGTGCAACAGACAGGGGATGCAGACGACCATTACACCCGAGGACGGCTTGACAGGGCACCTCCCCTGTCATTATCCGGCTCAATACCGTGTGGGGGACAGCGAGGCGCATTTTCTTACCACCAAGACTATCGACTTCATGGAAGAGAACAAGGGTAAAGGCTGGTTCATCAACGTGAACTACATCAAGCCGCACCCGCCCTACCTCTCCCCCGCCCCGTACATCACGCACTATCCCCCGTAAAGGGTTCCCGAGCCTGTTCGCGACGCGCGAGAACAAAGCTCCCAAGGTCCCTATTTTGGCCGCATGAAGGGCGAGTTCGGCAAGGAACATTTCCTTGATGAACAGGAATGGCGTGAGGTGCGTGCATGCTACCTGGGCATGGTTGCGGAGATAGACGCCTGTGTTGGGCGACTGATGGAGGCGCTCAAGGAAAGCGGCGAATGGGACAACACGCTAATCATTTTCGGGGCGGACCACGGCACCTATCTTGGGGACCACTATCTGTACGGCAAACCGCATTTCTACGAACAGACCATGCATGTGCCGCTTGTCGTTCGCGACCCAAGACAGGAAGCGGATGCAACCCGCGGAGTGAGACGTCTTGAGTTGGTGGAAAACGTCGACATTGCCCCCACAATATGCGGCTTTCTTGGTGTTCCTCCCCTGCCGCGCGCCCAAGGGATACCACTGCTCCCGCTCCTGTCAGGTCAGGGTACTGGACAGGGGAAAGCCGGGGCATTCTTTGAATTCTATTACTACAACCTGCTGGCAGAACCGGGTGGCGCCGTTCCCGCGGAATGCCGACTCTGGGTGCGACGTGGGGAGCGATACAAGTACGTCATCTTTGGGGAACGGGCACTTCCCCCCCTGCTCTTCGACCTTCAGGAGGACCCGGGCGAGTTCAACAACCTTGCGGGCCGGTCGGAATACAGTGAAGTCTGCCGGTGCGCCGCCGAGGACCTGATTCGCTGGCGCATGCGCTGCGAGGACCTGCGCATGGAGGACTGGGCCCGACAGTATCGATAGCTGCCGGACCGGGCACCAAATGACAATGGCCCCCGACGCGGAGCATCGGGGGCCATGCGGAAAGCGGGGGATTACTTTTTGTTGGCGGCGACCAGTTCCTGAGCCATCTTCTCGAAATTGGCAACGCAGACCGCGATGTCGGGAACGGAGTTTTCCCAATTGTATTCGTACTCAATGGAAAACACGCCCTTGAATCCGGTCTTGTACAACTCGGCAAGGACACCCTTTGCATCGGATTTGCCGGTGCCCCAGGCCACGTCATGCGCATCCGGATTACCGAACTCGTTCAGGTCCTTGAAATGCAGGGAAACGACGCGCTTGGCATCGCACAGGGCCGTGATGGCTTCGACCGGGTTGATACCGGAGCGGCACCAGTGGCCGGTGTCAGAACAGGAGCCAATGCGGGTGCTCACGCCCTTGGTGGCATCCAAGACCTTCTTGTAGTCCCAGTACATGGACGGCTTCGGGTGGTTGTGAATGGAAATGTTGATGTCGTACTCCTTGCAGAGCTTGTCGAGCATCGGCAGCGCGGCCGGCGCGGGCTCGGAAACGATGGTCTTGATGCCCATGGCCTTGGCGAAATCAAACAACTTGCGGGCTTCGGGCTCATCCTTGGAAACCCCGACGACACCGTAATTCACCAGGGTCACGCCGGCGGATTTCAGCTTCTCAAGAACTTCTTTCTGCAAATCGGCGGGCATGGTCTGATCGAACTTTACCGAATCAGGCTTGTCCTTGCTCAGGCGCTGGCCGGGATAGGCCTCGATCCACTTGAGTCCGAGCGATGCGGTCTTGTCCACGGCCTCATAGAACGTGAACTTATTGAAACTGTAAGCCTGGCAGCCAAGGTGCCAGCCGATGGACTCGGCGGTAGGACAGCCCTTGGGGGCGTCCTGCGCGGAGGCCGGGACTGCGAGGCAGGCCAGACCGAGAATGAGCGCGCATACAATAAAGAACTTCGCTTTGTACGTCATGGGTTCTCCTTCTTTCATTGGGCTAGTTGCTGTGGTTGACATTCCGAGGTGTCCGGTGGGCCCGGCACACCGTTGTTTCCGAAAACAGCCTGTATCATAACCAATGGACTGCGCGAAGTAAACATGCGTTTCAGGAGCTCTTCGCAGGGGTGGCGCCGGAGCATGGGCATGGATTATCATCACGCGTTTTCGGGACGGCGCTTTTGGGTCCGTCGCCCGGGATTGGCCAAGGCATTGACATTGCATTTTTTGCAGGGAGAACGTTATGGCAAAGACAGGCAAGGCACTCAAAGTGGGAATTATCGGCTCCGGCGCGATCTGCCGGGAACAGCATCTGCCCTATTGGCGCCAACTGGAGGAAGAGGGGCGCGTTGAGGTGGTCGGCGTCTGCGACCTCATCAAGGAACGCCGGGAAACGGAAGCGGCCCAGTGTCGTGCCGCGAAGACCTACGCAGACTACAAGGCGATGCTGCGGGCCCATGAATTCGACATTATCGACGTGTGCACGCAAAACCGGGTGCACGCACCGGCGACGATTGCCGGGCTCAACGCCGGCGCGAATGTGCTGGTGGAAAAGCCCATGGCGATGAACACGGCGGAATGCATCGCCATGATCAAGGCGTCCAAGGCGGCGAAGAAGAAGCTGATGGTGGCGCAGCACATGCGCTTTGAAGCCCGCGCACAGAAGCTTAAAGAAGTCATCGCGAGCGGCGCCGTAGGAGAAATTTACACGGCGGAAACGAAGTGGCTTCGGCGCCGGGGCATCCCGGGCTGGGGCAAGTTTCACATTGCGAAGGAGTCGTTGGGCGGGCCGCTCATCGACATCGGTGTGCACATGATGGATTTGTGCGTGTGGCTCATGGGCTGTCCGAAACCCATCGCCGCCAGCGGCAAGGTGTACCGCAAGTTCGGTGACCGTGAAGACCTGTTCAACGCCGAGTGGGGCCGTCCCTACCCGCCCCAGGAATTTGACGTGGAAGATTACGCAACCGCATTTATCCGCTTTGAAGGCGGCGCGACCATGCAAATGCAGGTTTCGTGGGCCGCAAACATTGCGCAGGAAACGGAAAACCTCTATATCCTCGGCGACAAGGGCGGCGTAGGCACAAATCCGCTGGGCTATTTCGGGGCGGACAAGGACTCGTTGAACCATACAACATGGGACTATCTTTCCGACGAGGACGGACACCGGCGCGAAGTTCGCCACTTCTGCGAATGCGTGGAAAAGAATCTGCCCGTGATGGTCCAACCGGAAGAGTCGCTGCGAATTCAAAAGATTATCGACGCTATTTATCTCTCTTCAAAGAAGAACCGGGAAATCCTGATCAAGTGACGATTGGTTCCCCACGGGCC